>DYOJ01000190.1 GCA_020720705.1 Acetofilamentum sp. | reverse complement strand
GATATTTCGTATCCACTCAAAAAAAGTATGGCAGAGCTTTGTCAATCGAAATTGAGTGGAAACGATATTTTGACTTGGATGTTTTAAGAAATTCTGAGGAAATACTGTAAAATGAGATTAATACTAAATCTAAACAATGAATGACTACTTAATGACTATTTTTTGACTACAATATGACAAACTATTCGATTGGAATAATGTGTATTATTAACATAAAATCAGGTATTTATACGTTTTCTCACAGAAACGGGTTATTATTTTTTTATTATTTCAGATATTTTTTGAGCACCTGCAAAACGCGAGAATGTTAATATTTCAGGAGTATTTTCGAGTTTTAAGGTCTGTTTTTTTTTCCATAACAACGATAATTCGGTTAAATACTGCTCCAATAAGGTAATCTCGTTTCGAGTGAAGGTTTTACCGGATTTAGTTTGTTCCAATATTTTTGCGGCATCACCCTCGTGTGCATCAATAGAGATTATCGGACGCCGAGAGGCAATATATTCGGCAAATTTACCCGGTACACCGTCATAGCCTGCGGTTTCAGGAAAAATATTTATTAAAACTGTTGCTTTTTTCATGTATTCAATGGCTTCATTATGAGGCATATAACCGAGATACCTTGTCAAATTATCTATGCCTGAATTTGTAATCTGCTCTTTAACAGCTGACGGTACAGCTCCCACAAATGTAAGCCGATATGGTAGTTCCTGATTGTTTTGTGAAACGGTATAAATCGCCTCAAATAAGACCTTTGCATTGTAACTTAACGCAATCGTTCCGACATAAGTTATTTCAAAAAAAGTATCATTTTCATTCGGAAGAATCTGAAAATCAGTATTATCAAAACCATTAATCACAATGTGGATTTTTTTTTGTGATAATTTTGAAGTTTTTTTCAGAAAGAGTTGTTTAACAGAGTCGCATACCGTAATTAACTCATCTGCATGTTCCAACACCTTCTTTTCCAAACGTTTATCAAAGTAAACCGCTAAACTTGTTCGCATTAGGTCTTTGTTGTAGAAAACATCACTCCAAGGGTCTCGCAAATCGGCAATCCAACGTATATTTAATTTTCGTTTTAATTGTAGTCCAATCAGTTGCACCGAATGTGGGGGCGATGTTGTGATAATGGTTTTAATATTGTAAGTTTTGATTAATTCCAAAGCTTTCCGAAACGCAAATTTGTTCCAACCTCTGCGAGCATCGGGAATGAAAAAGTTTCCGCGCACAAAGCGTGAGACTTTCATGATGAAACTTTGTTTATTCACATTTGAGAATCCGCCTTGAGGCATCTGCTCCCCGGTTGTTCGTGAAAATAGTTTTAATATTTCAAACGATTTTGTTTTAAATACTATTAAATCAGGTGAAATATCGTTTAACAGTGAAGGGTCGTTTGTTACATACGCCGCAAAGTGTTCATCAACTGTCAGTATTATAGGATTTATGCCAAATTCAGGCAAATACTTTGCAAATTTGAGCCAACGTTGCACACCTGCGCCGCCTGAGGGAGGCCAGTAGTATGTAATGATTAAAACATTTTGCATAAGACAAATAAATATCAAATTTGAACAATAAACCCCTCAGAATTTCATATTCGGAGGGGTTTTAAATTTTGGAGTAAACAATGAAATTTTAAAATTACTCAGCTAAAACAATGATATTATTTTTTTGCACTTCTGCGGTTCCGCCTTTAATTTCAAAGAAAACTTCTTTCTTGTCAGCTTCTGTAATCTTGATTTTTCCTGCTTTTAGAGAAGAAATCATTGCGGCATGATTTTTCAAAATACCAAAAGAGCCTCCGGTTCCGGGTAGTACAAGTGCTTGAACTTCACCTTCATACAGTGTCTTTTCCGGACTAATAATTTCCAAATACATGCTATTTTTTTTAAGATTGTGATTCCTTTAACATCTTTTCGCCCTTTGCAATGGCATCCTCAATAGAACCTACAAGGTTGAACGCTGCTTCAGGATATTTATCTACTTTTCCGTCAATAATCATATTGAAACCTTTGATGGTTTCCTCTATCGAAACTAAGACACCTTTTAAGCCGGTAAATTGTTCGGCAACAAAGAAGGGTTGCGACAAAAACCGTTGTACTCTGCGCGCCCTGTGCACAGTGAGTTTGTCTTCTTCGGAGAGTTCATCCATACCCAAAATAGCGATAATATCTTGTAGCTCTTTATATCGTTGCAAAATATTTATCACTCGTTGAGCAGTATCGTAATGTGTTTTGCCGACAACAAGTGGAGTCAAAATTCGAGAAGAGGATGCAAGCGGGTCCACTGCCGGATAAATACCAAGTTCTGATAGTTTTCGATTGAGAACGGTGGTCGCATCTAAGTGGGAGAAAGTTGTTGCGGGTGCAGGGTCGGTTAAGTCATCGGCAGGTACATAAACTGCTTGTACCGAAGTGATTGAACCACTTTTGGTTGAAGTAATACGTTCCTGCATTCCGCCCATTTCGGAAGCAAGTGTAGGTTGGTATCCGACAGCGGAGGGCATACGTCCCAGCAAAGCAGAGACTTCCGAACCGGCTTGTGTGAAACGGAATATATTATCAATAAAAAACAAAATGTCGTTTCCTTTACCTTCGCCGTCTCCGTCTCGAAAATTCTCGGCAATAGACAAACCTGATAAAGCAACACGTGCGCGTGCGCCGGGTGGTTCGTTCATTTGACCGAAAACCATCGTAACTTGCGATTCTTTCATTTTCTCCATGTCCACATGCGAAGTGTCCCAGCCGCCGTGTTCGAGGGATTCTTTAAATTCATCGCCATATTTTACAAGTCCTGATTCTATCATTTCGCGCAACAAGTCATTGCCTTCACGCGTGCGTTCACCAACTCCGGCAAAAACAGAAGTGCCGGAATATCCTTTTGCAATATTATTGATAAGTTCCTGAATAAGAACTGTTTTTCCGACACCTGCACCGCCAAAAAGTCCAATTTTACCGCCTTTTGCATACGGCTCAATCAAATCTATAACTTTGATACCGGTGTAAAGCACCTCGGTTGAAGTTGTAAGTTGGTCAAATTTTGGAGCCGGACTATGTATTGGGTACCCGTCCGATTTGTCCAAAGTGGGTAAACCGTCAATGGTATCTCCGACTACATTCAATAATCGCCCTCGGACTTTGTCCCCGATTGGCATTTTGATAGGTGCGCCTGTTGCTAACACCTTAACGCCGCGTTCCAAGCCGTCTGTAGAGTCCATTGCGATAGCTCTGACAGTGTGCTCGCCGATGTGTTGCTCGGCTTCGAGGATTAATATCTCGCCGTCATCGCGGGTTACTTGCAGGGCTTCATAGATTTCGGGGAGTTTTCCGCCGGTATTTTCAAAACTGACATCTACGACCGGTCCGATTATTTGGACGATTTCGCCAAAATTTTGCGCCATCTTCAAAAATTTTATTCGTGATAATTATGTCTGCAAAATTACAATTTCATTGTTCGACTTGCAAATTTATTTAGATGTTTTGCGATTAGTTTTTTAAACAAAAATCTTTACGATTTAAAAAACATAGAATTTTCTGATTTTATTTGTGCGAATAGTATTGATTCTATGATATTTAAGATTGTTTTTTATCATTTACTTTTTATCAGTACAAATTTTGCCCAGTTTTTTTAATAGAAATTTATATCTTCAGTTTGCAGCAAAGATATTTGAGAATCTATGGTAAATTTTAAGCTAAACAAATTGCTTATCGTCTGTTTAAGAAACAGAAACTCAATTTATTAGACGTTTTTTCTTTGGCTATTTTCAGTCGGATGATTGTCTATTATTTGTTTATGAAAATTATTGCAAATTATTCTGAAAAATATATTTTTGGAGAAGAATTTTTATAGTACTACTTAAAACAATTTATCAAATAGTTTGAGATGACCATTTTTTTTTTATTCCTACAAAATAGTTGTATTTTTGTGCAAATCAAACGTAGCATGGCATGTTGAAAGCACTATACAGCATCGGGCAGTATTATTTTCTGCTGACAAAAGTTTTTAAGAAACCGGAGAAGCGAAAAATCTATGTCGCACGAATATTTGAAGAGATAGAAATAATCGGAATTTCATCCATCGGCATAGTGATTATTATTTCCATTTTTATGGGAGCGGTCATAACATTGCAAACCGCATACAATATCGGAGTTTCCTACGTTCCGTTGTATTTGGTAGGTTTGGGAACACGGGATTCTATGTTTTTGGAATTTTCATCCACAATTGTCGGGTTGATTCTTGCCGGCAAAGTCGGTGCTAATATTGCTTCCGAAGTTGGTACGATGCGAATTAACGAACAGATTGATGCGCTTGAGATTATGGGGGTTAATTCTGCAGCATTTTTAATTCAACCTAAAATTATTGCCGCTGTTTTCACATTTCCGTTGCTTTCACTTATCAGTATGTTTATCGGAGTGGGAGGTGGCTATGTTGCTGTGGTGTTGACTAATGCAATTCCTCCGGATGAATACGTTTACGGGATTCATTATTTCTTGTTACCGTTTTATATAGTTTATTCATTGATAAAAGTTGTAATTTTTGCGTTCATTATAACGACAATACCGGCATATCAAGGCTATTATGTGAGAGGCGGAGCTTTGGAAGTCGGGAAAGCAGGTACAAAATCGGTTGTGTACAGCAGTATTTTGATTTTGTTTTTTAATGTGATACTTACTCAATTGCTTTTGGCAAAATGATAGAACTAAAGTCCATATATAAGTCCTTTGGTGATAACAATGTTCTGATTGATATTAGCCATACTTATGAACGCGGAAAAACAAACTTGATTATCGGACAAAGCGGCTCGGGAAAAACCGTGCTTTTGAAAGCTACTGTTGGCTTGCATGAGATAGACCGCGGACAAGTTATTTACGATGGTCGAGTATATTCAGAAATGAACACAAAACAAAAAAAAGCAATCCGACAAGAGATAGGTATGGTGTTTCAAGGCGGCGCATTGTTTGATTCATCTACCGTTATTGATAATGTAATGTTTCCGCTTAAAATGTTTACCGAAAAATCGGCAACTGAAATACGCAAGCGTGCCGAATTTTGTCTTGAACGAGTAAATATGCCTACTAATGCCTACAATCTTTATCCTTCGGAAACCAGCGGAGGCATGCAAAAACGAAACGCCATTGCACGAGCCATTGCACTCAATCCTCAATACTTATTTTTTGATGAGCCGAACTCAGGTTTAGACCCAAAAACTGCCATTGTTATTGATAGGCTCGTCAAAGAAATTACCGTAGATTTTAACACTGTTACAGTTGTGAACACTCACGATATGAACTCGGTTGCAGAAATGGGAGATAACATTATTTTTATACACGAAGGGCGAAAATGGTGGACAGGCAGCGGCGAAGAAATCTTTACAAGTAAAAATCAGGAGCTTAACGATTTTGTGTTTGCTTCCGAACTAATGCGAAGAATTAAGCTGACTATTGATAACC
>DYOJ01000189.1:3098-5454 GCA_020720705.1 Acetofilamentum sp. | reverse complement strand
GGGGCGTTGGCAGCCATTGTAAGAGTCGCGGGCCAAGTGTATTTGGCATCAACTCCGGTAATTGTCATATCAAAATTGAACACATGTTGGTCAGGAACATTGTTTGCCAAAGTGATTTGGAAAGCAGCGTTTACCGTTGCTTCATTTCCTGCATTAATCGTTCCGAAATCTGCTGTTCCGTCAACAATTGTTACATAAGAATCTGTCAAAGACAATGTTGCCTGAACGTTAGCAGCATCATATCCGCTGCCCGATGCTGCAACATTTTCCAATGTTATGTTTAAATCAATTGTTTGTCCGAAATCAGGCGAAGCACTTGTTGTATAACTGTTCAAAACAATGTAAGGTTCATTGGCAGGTGAAACAGTGATTGTTCCGATATCGGGCTGTTTATTTTGAGCTGTAACAACCAAATCGGCTGTCCCGACAGAAAGTCCGGTAAAATTAAGTTGTGCAACACCCAAATCGTTGGAGATTGCCGTAGCTAATAAGGTTCCGTCTTGCGACAAAGCAACATAAGAATATGGGGCGGAAGTAACTTGCAGTGTAGTCATTCCAATCATTAAAGTTGCGGGCGAAGGAGTTACGGTCATTGCATCGGGAACACTCATGTAATTGATAATAGAAGGATCGCCCATGAGGTGATAAATTTCCCAATAATAGGTTTTCCTAGTGGAAGTTGACGCTTCAACGGCAAGTTGACCGCAAAGATTCATTTGTGCTTGAGTAATATACCATTTGTCGAGATTTGAAACTTTGTTATCTAATGTATGGAAAACTCCATCGTAAGCTCCTGTTCCGAAATTGGCGTAAACAGGGTGTTCAACAGCAGTACCAAAACCGCAACCCCAGTAGTAATCTTCATCCCAATACGTTGAGTTCGAGCCTCCGATGTAACCGATGGCACCTTTGTTTTCGGCTCGCAATAAAGCTTCACCGAAACACTCTGTATCGTCAAATTTATTTGATAAACAGCAGTTACCAACCAACAAACCGTATTGACTTGCATTTTGCAATCCCGGGACATCGGATGTTACAAAACTCGGTGTACCCCAACCTGATGAACCGCAATGTGCCGTATAATTTCCGAATGCAACTCCATCACTGATGTTTTGTATAATTTGTGTAGAAGCAGCTCCGTTATCCAGAGGTTGAAGATATGTATGCGAAGTAATTCCGTTACCTCCGTTAAAATAATAATCTGTTCCATAGTTTATTTGACCATTTCCGTAAACAATTTCATGACCCGAATCATCACCGGCTATCATTACGACTTCGTCCAAATAAGAAGGATCGGGCATAAGATATTTTTCATACTCCAAAGATTTGTTAATCTGCGAAGCCAATTGAGCAGTGGTAGAAGCCGAAAAACGTCCGTAGAGAACTTCCGGAATTTTGTCACCTGTGTATTCGCAATAGTATAAATCGGAAACGTGGCTGCCCGATGTTCCGGTAAAAGCGGGAACTTGTGCAACATCACCTACGAATAATACAAAAGAAGGAGGTGTCGAGCCGTTATATAATCCTTGAAGATACGTTTTAATAGCAGTTGTTGTAGTTCCGATAACATCTGTGTATGCAACCGTAACATGAAAACCTTTCATTTGTTTCCAAGCAATTAAAGGTGCAAGAGTTGCCTCGAACATACGATCGGCAACAATTACAAATTCGGTAGGTGTTTGAGTTATAAATTCTTTTGAATTTTGAATGTGATTGATAACTCCTGTAGCATAAATATTTTCGTAGAATGGTGATTGATATTTCTTTGCCATTTGCGATGTTTTCCCCAAATCGGCATTTTTGAAAACAAGTTCGATTTCCAAATTATTCAAAATTCGCAAGGTGTTTGTAACCGGATTGTATTGAATTGGGCTGATTTCGATTCGTCCCAATCTTACATTTCGCATCATGCCCGATTCTTGGTAAACGGCAATGTTCTTGTTGATAAATGCATCTGTTTTATAAACGTCCTCTTTAATTACAAAAGGAACTTTACTTTCGCTTTTGGAAAGCGATTGCAAGGCGGGTTGAATTTTATCGGTAATGCCGTAGTCCGACAATTTAATGATTTGTTCATCATAACTTTTTACGATAAATTCGACTTCTGCTCCTTGCGGAACCTCAATCAATTTAGAAATAACCGGAATGTTCGGCAGTCCTTCGGTAAAAACTTTACCTAATCCTTCAATTTCCAGCGACATAAAGTTGCCTTTTGAAAACGAAACAGGGTTCAACTTTAATTCCGAAACGGTATTTATAATGCAGAATCCAGTGCTTTTCAACGAAGTAACTTTAAATTTTTGCTCGTTGCCGTTGAGTTTTATCACAGCGGATTTTTGAGCAAACCCGGCAGACA
>DYOJ01000189.1:0-2998 GCA_020720705.1 Acetofilamentum sp. | reverse complement strand
TGCTCGTTGCCGTTGAGTTTTATCACAGCGGATTTTTGAGCAAACCCGGCAGACAGAAAAATGACAGCCAAGAGTGTTGTGAATAAAATTTTTCTCATTGTTCGTGATTTAAATTATTGATTATTATAAAAATATTCAAAATGCAATTTATTTTGCATTTTTCGTGTGCAAATATAGCATTTTTTAATGAAAAAAAAATATTATTAATACAAAATTAATCGATTGAATTATAGATAGATAGATACTTTGTATTAGTGTTTCCCGTAATTAAATTTGATTAAAAAAGGGTATTCTTGGTCTTCCGGATTCAGCAAAACGGCTTTTTGGAGACTTAAAAGTGATTTGGTTCTCTCGCCGGTGAGCGAATAATAGATGCTTTCGTTTAATTTAATATTTCCCTGCAAATATTTTTCAAATAAACTTAAATTGTCAATATTCTCGAACAATTTTTTTGGTTTACATCTGTTATCGGTCAAATATTTAAAATTGATATAAATATTTTGGGAATCGAAACAATCGAAAGAAAAAAATTCGGTGTAACTGCGATTATCGCAATTAATTTTTGCCGATTTTGTTAATTCTTCAATTTTAGTTTTATCTAAAATGGCATTCACAGCGATATGATAAGCATCGAGATAGAAATAATCGTCTTTGGGCATGTTTTCTATTTTTGATTTCCATGCCGGAAAATCAATTTTTTCGTTTCCCTTTCTGCCGATAAGAATGGCATGAAATTGTCCGAGCCAAACCGAGCTGTTATCGAAAACAGAATGAAATGTTTTAATAATACCAAGTAAATCTTCGAGGCGTAATTTATGAAGCGGCAAATATTGTGAAACCATTCCGCCTTGATTCAAATGTTGATAACATTCCTGAAAAAATTCTTGTGTGTATAGATTTCCCGAGCCGAGAACGGGGTGTGTGGGGTCGCTCGAAATGAGGTCGTATTTTTGCTTGGAGGCTTGCAAGAAATGTCGTCCGTCGCCCGAAACAAGGAGAAATCTCGGGTCGAATTGTACGTTTTTGTTAAGGTCTGAGTATAAATGTGCCGATTCAACAAGGGGTTTTGCCAGTTCAATGCAATCAATGTGTTCAACTTCCGGGTGTGATGCGATGGCTGAACTTGTGATACCGATACCGTATCCGATTATTAACACATTTTTGCATTTTAAGCCGGCAAAAAACGGAAGGTGCCCTATCATTTTTACCGCTTTCACGGCATCGTAACTCGAACCGATAACCGCACTGTTATTGACAAAAGTACTGTTTCCGAAAAGGCGTTTTTCGGCTTCGTGTACCACTGTAATTGTGGCTTCCACGGTTTCTTTGTATTCTGTTATCTGAGTTTTAAATCGCGTAACCGAAGGCGGAACAAATTGCAGTGTATCTGAAAAAATAACAATTAATAAAATGATAAAAAATTTTCCTATCAACAGATATTTTAACGAATTATTTTTAATTTTTACATGTTTTAACAAAAAAAATGCTGTTGCCGAAAATAGTGCGATAATTATCAAAATTGATTTTCCGACACCTAAAATCGGTATCAAAAAATATGTTGCGGCGAGCGGACCGATTACCGAGCCAATCGTGTTGTACATCAGTATTTTACCTAAGTTTTTGCCGGTTTCTTCAATTTTATTCGAATAAATTTTGCTTGCCAAAGGAAAGGCAAAGCCGGAAATAATTGTGGGAGGCAAAATAACAAGTATTGATGCGATTGCCGGAAGTAAAATCAGCCGAATCCATTGATTACCGGCCTCTTCGCCAAAGGGAAACAAAAGGAGTTCGGGGAGTTTGTAAAGAAATATCAAGCCAAAAACCGACAAAAATCCGGCAGCTGTTAAAAGTTTGATTAATGCCGTTTCGGTGTTTTTTATTTTCTGTCCGTTTTGCCTGAAAATATTGCTTCCAATCGACAGTCCGAGTATAACAAAAGCTGTAATTAATGCAAACGTATAGCTTGTGTTTGTAAAATAGGTTTTAAAAATCCGAATCCATAATATTTGCAGTGCTAATATTGCAAAACCAAACACGAAAGTTGCCGATAATGCACTATTTGGAAACGCAGACTGATTGATTTTGTTCGATTTGTAAATGTTTTCAATAACATAATGCTCGTTCCTTTTATTATATTTGCTGATATAAAGTAATATCAACCCTAATAAAAAATTAAGACTTATGGCTGTGTAAAATGTGTATTTTTGTCCGACTAAGCCCAAAAGTACGAAACCTGCAAACAACCCGCCCAATGTGCTTCCGAGTGTTTCTAAGGCGTAAATTTTACCAAAACGTTTTTCAAAATCAATTGAATTTGAAATCAAAATTTTACCGGTAACGGGAATTAAGCCGCCCATCAGGAAAGAGGGTAGAGCAAGCAGAATAAAAACAGCGAAAAATAAAAGTGTGTCGAAAGTCGAAAGTGATAGACCTAAATTGTTGAGTGCAAGGGCGATGTTTTCAAAAATAATAAGGTTGAGCAAGTTGAGAATGCCGATACCCAAAAGCATTATGCTTAACAATCGAAAAGCATTTTTTGTTCTGTCGGCATATTTTCCCAAGTAAAAGGCACCTGTTCCGAAACCCGCCATGAAAGCGGCTAAAACCAATGTCGAGGCATTTACTGTGGTGCCCAGAATAAGCGAAAGGTAATGATTCCAAGCAATTTCGTAGATTAAAAACGAAAATCCGGCAAAAAAGATTATAGGATGCAAAATCTTAGTATATAATATTTTCATCTGTCTAAAAATTTATAATTAATTAATAATCTGCAAATTGAATGCATATACTTGTTTGTAAAACTTGTTTTTCCCCGCAGATAGGAGCACCTCACTTTCTACTAAATGTAATTGAGGTATTCTGTTAGTCATGCTCCTTTGTGTAAAAAATTGTTTTACCCGGGTGTTTCACGTTGTTAAATTATTATTAAAATATTAGTTGTAATGCATTCCGCACGTTGAAGGTGTTTGCGCCATCAAACTTTTATTAAAAGGCTTGC
>DYOJ01000188.1 GCA_020720705.1 Acetofilamentum sp. | reverse complement strand
AAAGGGAAAGAATACGCCATTAGCAACTCATACAAAGCAACAGACGAAGAGATTTTTGAAATCGTAAAACTCTTAAAACACCTCAAAACCATTATTGACGAATACGTAAAAAGTTAAAAGGCGATTTCCTCGTTCGGCGGAGCGCGTCCCGCTCCGTCGGTCTATGTTGCAAGGCTCAGCCTTGCGTCATAAACAGGCTGCCGCAGGAGCCGCAGCCTAACGCGGTAACACGGATTTGAAATCCGTGTTACATGAGTTTACTCCGGAACGTATTTCCAGCCGCTAAGCGGTTTTTAAGGATAAGAACCTGAATTTTGAAACGTAAGGAAAATGTTGTATATTTGCAGAACATTATTCTTAAAAAGTAAAAATTATGGAACTAATAAAAAAATCGTTTAATGAATGTAATAGAGAATTTCTGGAAGAAACATTTTTATTGAGCCAAGACAACAATCATAATATATTAATTAGTTGGATAGAATCAATTAAAAAATATGAAATTACTCCTTACGAAAACGAATCCTTAATGCGCTATCAAGATACGCTAATTTATCGTGTGGATTTTTGGAACGAACAAGAACTAATAGAACAATTTATAGCTCCGGTATTTTCGTTAGTAAATTTTAATACAAAAGAATACGGAATGTTTTCGGAGCGTTTTATAAAAGCAGTAATCGGAGACTACGAGCTTTCAGGAAAACCGGATGCAATTATTGCAAAAGGAAAATTTGGTCCTAAAAATCCATATTTCTGTTTTCACGAATATAAAAAAGAAATTGACACCGAAGGCGACCCGCAAGGGCAATGCCTTGCCGCAATGTTGGTTGCACAAGAGTTAAATAACAATACAAAACCCGTTTACGGAGTAGTTGTAAAAGGAAAAGATTGGTATTTTATGGTTTTACACGGAAAAGAATATGCAATTAGTAAACCATACAAAGCACTTGACGAAGAACTTTTTGAAATCGTAAAACTCCTAAAACACCTCAAAACCATTATTGACGAATACGTAAAAAGTTAAAAGGCGATTTCCTCGTTCGGCGGAGCGCGTCCCGCTCCGTCGGTCTATGTTGCAAGGCTCAGCCTTGCGTCATAAACAGGCTGCCGCAGGAGCCGCAGCCTAACGCGGTATATATCTCAAGTAGGTAGTCGGCATCTGTTCATGCTTTTGCCGGTATTGCAAGGTGCAGGTGCGGAACCGAACCATGTATCTGTAAGAGTTTCGCGGAGTTGGTCGGATTCTGTTCATGCCCTTGCGGGTGTTACATGGTGTAGGTGCGGAACCGAACCTCGTATCTGCAAGTGTTACATGGAGTTGGTCGGATTCTGTTCATGCCCTTGCGGGTGTTACACGGTGCAGGTGCGGAACCGAACCATGTATCTGTAAGAGTTTCGCGGAGTTGGTCGGATTCTGTTCATGCCCTTGCGGGTGTTACACGGTGCAGGTGCGGAACCGAACCATGTATCTGTAAGAGTTTCGCGGAGTTGGTCGGAATCTGTTTATGTCCTTGCGGGTGTTACACTGTGCAGGTGCAGAACCGAACCTCGTATCTGCAAGTGTTACATGGAGTTGGTCGGATTCGGTTAATGCCCTTGCGGGTGTTACACAGTGCAGGTGCGGAACCGAACCATGTATCTGTAAGAGTTTCGCGGAGTTGGTCGGAATCTGTTTATGTCCTTGCGGGTGTTACACGGTGCAGGTGCAGAACCGAACCATGTATCTGTAAGAGTTTCACGCAGTTGGTCTGATTCTGTTTATGCCCTTGCGGGCGTTACAAGGTGCAGGTGCGGAGCTATGTAGTGCCGGTAAGAAAACTCTATTTGCGTTTAGCGTCCACGCTAAACTATTCTAAGTGGCTGTTACGAAATAACTTGGTTATATGATGAAAAATTAAAATACTTTTTAAAAAAACGAAATTCTTTAATTTCAAATAATTAAAATACGAAATTAATGCCATCAAGAATCAAATAATAAATAGGTTATTTCGGTTATGCCGGCAAAAGAAAAGCGTGGACGTTTATTGCATTTTCTATTTGCGTTTAGCGTCCACGCTAAACTATCCTAAGCACAAACTTTGCCGAAATCTTTAACTTCGTAAAGTCGAATTAACTAAACGGCATTGAAATATTATTACAGATATAAATTGAATATTTCTACAAATATTATACTTCGTATAGTAACAACTATTTTACTGTTTTGGTTTTTGTGTAAATTATCTCACGCTCTTTTTGATAATTCAAAATATACTCCAAATTGCCTTCGTCCTCGCCGACAAATTCCGCAGGACTGATTCCGGTGCGTTTATATTGTCCGTTCAAAATTAAATTTGCAACCGCCGTGCAAGTATAGCCTGTTGTACGTGCCATGGAGTATGTTTGAGTTTGCGGATGATATTCGTCATACAAATCGTAGGTGTATGAAACTTGTTTTTCGTTTTCTTCTCCCTCAATTTCGATACGCATCACGGTAAATTCATGTTCTTGCGGGAGTAGTTTCCATTTATCAATCAGCAATTTGCTTGTAAATTCAAGCGGTATAATATTTTGTCCGTTAATTTCAACGGATTCTTTTGAAAAGAAACCTGCAAGTTTCATTTTTTCGATAAAAGCCATTGTTCCGGGGAATCGCATTGTTTTCTCTATCATGTTCGGGATATTGGGCATGGTATAAATGAGTGAGCGCAAACCGTCTGAATTAAAGGCTTCGAGTGTTCCAACAGATTTGAAATTTAAAAATTCCTTGTCGGTTAGCGGTTCTTTTACAACTGTTTGCCCATTTACAACAAACCGAGCCGGACGGGTGTATTCTTCAATCACATCAACGGGCGAAAACGGGGCTTTGTATTCAAAAGGTTGTGTGCGTATTTTGGGCAAACCACCAACATAGCAACGATAATCGCTGATTTTCATACGTTTATTATGATAACCCAAAATGATATTTCCCATTCCCGGTGCAACTCCGACATCTGTAACGGCAACAACGCCCATGTTTTTTGCCAAAGTATCCAAACCGAAAGCATCTTCGGGAAAAAAGGAAATATCAGCGACATTTTTTCCGGCAGCAATAATTTTGCGAGTCGTTTCGTAACCCATAAATCCGGGCACTCCGTTTACAACAAGGTCGAATCCCGAAACAAGTTCCGAAAAATCTTCAAGATTTTTTAAATCCGCAAGCAGCGTTTTTATCCCGAGTTTTGCAAGTTCTGCAAGCGCATTTTCGTTGATATCTGCCGATGTAACGCTGTGTTGTTTAGCTAAATCAATAGCCATTGCTTTGCCGACCAAGCCGGCACCGAGAACCAAAATTTTTGACATAAATTTGAAATTATTATTAGAGTATTGGTAACAAAATATATTCTGTTTACGAATTAAACTGTGAGTCCACTCCGATAAGCCGCTTAGCTGTTATTTTAAGAAAAACTCATTATTGATAATCAGATACTTATAAAACCGCTTAGCGGCTAAAAACACTTTTCGGAGTAGGCTCAACTGTTTACGGTTTAAAGTTTAGAGTTTAAAATTGCAACTGCATACACATTATATATTGGTCAAAGTTAAACATTAAAAATTCTTAGCTTTTATAAATAAGGATGATTTTAAATATTTCAAACGATTTCGGCTCAAGAAAACAATTTAAACTCTAAATAATAGTATTTTTTGTTGCAAAACGTGAAATTATTTTTATCTTTGTTGCAATAAGAAGATGCCGATAAATATTTGCTTTTTTTAATAAACAGAACATCATAACAACTGTATGATAAATCTTGTTAACAGTGCCGATACAATAGGTTCACTGCTTTATCCGAGAATATCGTTCTCTGCGGATGACGGTAGGGGAATGATATCCGGTGAGTCGTACATGGATGACAGCAAGCTGTTTTACGGCGAGATTATGGAATGGTTACGAAATTTTGATGAACAACATCCGGGTGATAAGTTTGAATTAGTCATAAAATTAAATTATTTCAACACGAGCACCTCTAAAATGTTGTTCGATATGCTGTTACTTCTTTCAGAATTATACGAGCAAAAGCGAGAACAGATTACAATTCGTTGGTTTTACCCTGCCGGCGACCCTGATTTGCTTGACGACATCAATGACATGTCGGAGGACAGCGGTATTGAGATTCAGGTTGTGGAGATGTAATTTTTTTTGCAACCATGCAGTCCTTGTAAGAAAACTGATATACTGTTCACGGTTTATAGTTTATTGTTTACAGTTACGCATTTAATTAAGATTCAGCTTATTGACTGATTATAAAAGTTAATGTTTAACCCGTATTTAGTATAACATATTGAATTACTATATGTTAAATAGAGATTTAGATTTTAGTATTTTTTGAATTCTGTTGAAATAAGTCCGAAATTTGATTTTTTTTATAAAAAGTAAATGACTACTTTTTGTCTAAAGATTGACAAAACATTCGATTGAAAAAATTATCAGAACCTACTCAATATCAAACATTAACACGTTTTCTTTCAAACACCACAAACGTCTTCAGATGAACTTAGCTCAAATTACCGACAATATTATTGAAACAGCTCAAAAAGCCGCAAATTTTATACGTTCCGAACGCGAAAAATTTTCAATCTCCGACATTCTGACTAAAGGTAAAAATGATTTTGTGAGCTATGTTGATAAAACATCCGAGCAAATAATTGTTGAAAATCTAAAAAAAATATTGCCGAATTCCGGATTTTTAACAGAAGAGGGCACAGAATCGCTTTCCGAAAAACAGCTTATTTGGATTATTGACCCCTTAGACGGGACCACAAATTTTATACACGGCTTAGAACCTCATGCCGTAAGTATCGCTTTGCGAGACGGCAATACTCTGGTTGCAGGTGTGGTTTTGGAAATCGGAAAAAACGAACTCTTTTCAACATTCAAAGACGGCGGAGCTTTTTTAAACGGTCGTCCGATTCATGTTTCAAACATCGCGCAAGTGGACAACGGCTTGTTTGCTACAGGTTTTCCGTATTATGATTATACTCGCTTGCCGCAATTTATGGAAACACTTGCATTTTTTATGAACAACTCACACGGCTTGCGCAGGCTTGGCTCTGCCGCTACCGACTTGGCTTATGTTGCTGCCGGGCGCTTTGAGGGTTTCTACGAATATGGTTTGCACGCTTGGGATACCGCTGCGGGTGCATTACTCGTGTGCGAGGCGGGCGGAAAAGTTTGCGATTTTAGCGGACAAGAAGACAAATGGTTGTTTTCAGGTGAAATTATTGCTTCAAACCAAGCGGTGTTCGACACATTCAAATCCGAAATCAATCGAATGATGTGCTGACAAATTCGGTATGACCTTTGAGACAATTATACTGTTCACGGTTTAAAGTTTAATGTTTATAGTTACGTATTTAATTAAAATTCAGAATATTGACTGATTTTAAAAGTTAATCTTTAACCCGTTTTTTGTATAAACAAGAAACAATGAACAGTGAATATGA
>DYOJ01000875.1 GCA_020720705.1 Acetofilamentum sp. | reverse complement strand
GTATCCATTCGGTAAACTGCGTCTTTTCGAAATAATAAAAAATCATTACTATTGTACAGACAATGTTCTTTGAAAAATAGAATTAAAAACACACAATAAATAGGAGGAAAAAATTAAGCTGGAATTTTATTAAAGTTTTGAGGTAGGAGTTTTTCTAAATCATTGCCAAGAGTTTGAGCAATGACAGATAATACGTAGGTTAACCATTCCAAGGGGTTAATATTGTTTTTAGAACAAGTACCGAAAAGAGAATATAGCATTGCTGCATTTTGGGCAGCATCGTGCGAACCTGCGAACATATAATTTTTGCGTCCTAAAGCAATGGGGCGAATGCTGTTTTCTGCAATATTATTATCTATTTGATATTCTCCGTTTAGGATATAATTTTTTAATTTTGGCCATAGATTTAAAGTATAAGCAACGGCTTTCCCGATATTGCTTTTAGGAAGAGTTGAAATGGATTTTTCAATCAACATTTTTTCCAATTCTTTTAAAATAGGAAGCGATTCTTTTTGTCTTTTTTCGTAAATGTTGTCAAACGGTAATTTATTTTCACGACAATACTTTTCCACTGCGTACAATTTCTGTATACAGAGCAAGATTTCATCTGCGGAAGTATCGCCTTTTTCGTGAATTTCAATAAACTTTCGCCTCACATGAGCCATGCAAGCTAAACGGACAATGTTGGATTTTTTGTCAAAATCGGTGTATCCGGAATAACCGTCGGTTTGGAGTGCACCGGTAAAATTTGCAAGAAAATTATTAGGTCCGTCTTTATGTCTGGACTTTCGATACTCAAAAACGATGATTTTTTGATGTGGTGAACCGTAAATCCAGTGATAACCGGTATGAGTAGCTCCTTTTTTGTCCGTGGTTTGAACCGGTATTGTTGTTTCATCTGCCATAATATATTTGCTTTCCAATACCTTTTTTACCAGAAGCTCATATAAAGGAGTGAGTAGTTGACAAGAGTATGAAAACCAACCATTTATAGTTGATTCGTTTAGCTTAATACCCTCTCTTTTAAACATTTTAACAATACGATGAAACGGTAAATGATCCATAT
>DYOJ01000874.1 GCA_020720705.1 Acetofilamentum sp. | reverse complement strand
ATAAAGAATACGAAGCCGGATTTACAACCTACTACGATGCCGAAGTTTTTCCGCCCGGGTTGAACGAAGATGTCATCCGCGCACTTTCCGCAAAAAAGGAAGAGCCGGAATTTATGACCGAATTTCGCCTCAAAGCCTTCCGACATTGGAAAACGATGCAAGAACCGGAATGGGCACAACTTCACTATCCGAAACCGGAATTTCAAAAAATAAGCTACTACGCAGCACCCCGTAACACCCCGAAATACAACAGCTTAGATGAGGTTGACCCCGAAATTTTGGAAACCTTCAAAAAACTCGGAATCCCGCTCGATGAGCAAAAAATACTTTCGGGCGTGGCTATTGATGTGGTTATGGACAGCGTGTCCGTGCACACAACGTTTCAGGAAACCTTGAAAGAAAAAGGCATCATTTTTTGCTCAATCAGCGAAGCGATACGCGAACATCCGGATTTAATCAAAAAATATCTCGGAAGTGTCGTTCCATATTCAGACAATTACTACGCCGCACTGAACTCAGCCGTGTTTACAGACGGCTCGTTTGCATACATCCCCAAAGGCGTGCGTTGTCCGATGGAACTTTCCACGTATTTTCGTATCAATCAGGCAAATACAGGACAATTTGAGCGCACACTTGTTATTGCCGAAGAAAGTGCGTATGTGAGCTATCTCGAAGGATGCACTGCCCCACAACGCGATGAAAATCAACTTCATGCAGCAGTCGTTGAACTTGTAACCATGAAAGATGCCGAAATAAAATATTCGACCGTTCAAAATTGGTATCCGGGCGACAAAAACGGCAAGGGCGGCGTGTATAACTTCGTTACAAAACGCGGTTTGTGCAAAGGCGACAACTCCAAAATTTCGTGGACTCAGGTAGAAACCGGTTCTGCCGTTACATGGAAATACCCGAGCACCGTGTTGCAAGGCGACAACTCCGTGAGCGAATTTTATTCCGTTGCTGTTACAAACCACTTTCAACAGGCAGACACCGGCACAAAAATGGTTCATATCGGAAAAAACACGAAAAGCACCATTGTTTCCAAAGGAATTTCAATCGGGCAAAG
>DYOJ01000187.1 GCA_020720705.1 Acetofilamentum sp. | reverse complement strand
ATCAAAATATTTTACAAAACCTTAAAAATAATTGTCTAAAATTGATGGATGAAAGTATCAAAAATATTCGGAAAAATGTGCTACTATATGCAAAGCGAAATTTAATCGCTATTGTTCGAGTCGGAGGAATTGTCGAAAATAAATTCATCGAATTTACTTCAACGGGAATTAAAGAAGCGATAAATCAGCCGCACAAACATTATATTCTAAAATGCTTGGCGATTTTGGATATTGAGTTTAAAATCAGAAATGCTGAATATGTTTGTTTTGTAGAGGATACAACCGGCAGATGTTTGGGCTTTCACTATTTAAAAACTCAAATTGCAAACGAGGATTCATACATTGTAATTAAACACAATTTTAACGAAAGTGTTGTGTTTTATACGATTGTAGATGCCCTAAAAACATAAAACATACCCGTTTTGCAGGTATGTTTTATGAAAAGAAGCCCTCGTTAAAGGATTTGCAATCCGATACAGAATCTTCGGTACAAATATACAGCTTTTTTTCTGAAAAACAAAATATTATACAAAAAAAATACACTTCTTTGATTCATATATATTTGAATGTGAGTTGTGGTTTGATAAATAAGGAAAATTAATTCATTAAATTTTAAGTAATTATGGCTAAAATACTCGGCTTAGACCTCGGCACCAACTCCATCGGTTGGGCAGTCGTAGATGAAGAAAACGAATCGGCACCGATTTTAGAAAAAGGTGTGCGCATTTTTTCGGAAGGCGTAAAAATTGAAAAAGGTGTTGAAAGTTCAAAAGCTTCGGAACGAACGACTTTTCGTAGTGCTCGACGCATCAAATATCGTCGAAAATTGCGCAAAATCGAAACACTCAAAGTTTTGATTGACCAAAAAATGTGTCCGCTGACTTTGCAAGAGCTTGATTCGTGGAAAAAGGACAAAATCTATCCCGAAAATGAAGCGTTTAAACAATGGTATCTGACAGATATTCAGGCAGATGCGGCGGAGCGAAAAAAACAAATCCGAAATCCGTATTTTTTCAGAAATTTAGTTTCGACAGAAAAATTAGACCTCAGCAACGAAGATAACCGCTTCATGCTTGGGCGTGCGCTGTATCATTTGGCGCAACGACGCGGCTTCAAAAGCAATCGGCTCGACCAAAGCGAGGCGGACGAATCGCAAATTGAGAGCATAAAGCCGGAATTAAACCTGATTTTGGAAAAATGCCAAACAATAACGGACATTATTCTGAATTTTAAAGAATATTTGGAAGATGCCGATGCTTCGGATGAAGATAAATTGTTGAAAAATTTGTATCGAACTATTGACAAATTCATCAAATTTTTGCAAAAAGGTGAAACGGAATCTGTTGAGATTGAAAAGGCAAAGTTGCTAAAAATTATCAACAAAGAAGAAAAACTCGGAGCCGTAAAACAAAGCATTAAAGACCTCTCAAACGAAATAAAATCTGCCGGTTGCGAAACCTTAGGACAATATTTTTACAAACTCTTCCAAGAAAACGGTAAAATCCGAGACCGTTACACACACCGCGAAGACCATTACGAACACGAATTTAGCAAAATTTGCGAAGTTCAAAGTCTTCCCGAAACACTCAAAACACAAATTAGGAAAGCCATATTTTTCCAACGCCCGCTGCGTTCGCAAAAAGGCTCGGTCGGCAAATGCACATTTGAACCGAGTAAACCGCGCTGCGCTGTGTCGCATCCGCTTTTTGAACTGTACAGAATGTTGTCGTTTGTGAATAATATACGTTGGCATTATATTGATAATGAGGCTGATAAATTTAATAGCAAATTCGGACAAACGCTCGATTTTGAGCAAAAAAATCTGATTGTTGATTTATTTTTCAGACCGAGTAAAGCGCAATTCGATTTTAAAGAAATTCGTGAAAAACTTGAAAAATCCGAAAAAAAGAAAATTGTGTTGAATTATCCCGACCATACGACAGTTTCCGGTTGTCCGATGTCGGCAAAGTTGAAAAATATCTTTTTTGAAAAATCGGATTGGTCGGAATTTAGCTTCTCGGAAAAAATAAACTTTTACAAAATCCCGCGTTTCCCGAACATTAAAACGAACTCGGAAGAGCATTTGTTTGTGGCTTGGAATGCACTTTTCAGTTTTGAAGATGAAGATAATCTGAAAGAATTTGCGGTTTCAAACTTGGGTTTGTCCGATAAGGAAGCAACTGCTTTTACAAAAATTCAACCCAAGCAAGGTTATGAAAACCTGAGCGTGAAGGCTATTCGCAAAATTTTACCGTATTTGGAACAAGGCGAAATTTATTCGCACGCCGTATATTTTGCCAACATGCCTACGGTTGTCGGTGATGAAATTTGGGCAAAATCCAAAGACGAAATCATTGCGGGTATTAAAAAAATTATTGAAAATCATACGTTTGAAAATTCGCGCTTACTTGCCGTAAATGGTTTATTAAAAACCTGTTACGACAATCATTGGACATTTTCCGTTGAAGCAGAACCGGCATATCGCAAAGATATTGAACATAATTTAAAAGCGAACATCGGAACGGACAAATGGACTGAAATTTCGGATAAAAATACCGTCATTGAAAAATCATACCATGAATTTGTTACAAAACTGAACGACCGAAAATATGCCACAGTTCGCCGCACCGATGAAAAAATCCGTGATTTTCTGAAAGGCGAAAATTCTGACGGCGTTGTATATTGTTCCGACGAAAATAAACTCAAAAAAATTTACCATCCGTCTGATATTGAACTGTATAAGCAATCCAAAGACGGCAAGCTCGGTAGCCCTCGCACCGAAAGTGTACGTAACCCCGTGGTCATGAAAACCTTGCACCAACTTCGCAAGCAGGTTAATGCGTTGTTGCGCGAAGGCATTATCACGCGCGAAACGCCTGTGCATGTGGAACTTGCCCGCGAGATGAACGACGCCAACATGCGCAACGCGATTGAAATTTGGCAAAAATCAAATGAGAAAAAACGTAATGAATTCAAAAAACAAATCCGAGAAGATTATTTTGCGCAAACGGGCACTGAAATTGAGCCAACGGATGATGAAATTACAAAATATCAACTTTGGGAAGACCAAAACCATATTTGTATTTACACCGGAAAAACCATCGGCGTGAGCGATTTTGTCGGACCGAATCCGCTTTTCGATATCGAACATACTTTGCCGCGCAGTTTGTCTTACGATAATTCTATTCCGAATAAAACGCTGTGCTACAACAGGTTTAACCGAGAAATTAAGAAGCAAAAATTACCGTCTGAATTGGAAAATTTTGACAAAAAACATGTTTTTCACACTTCGGAAGGCAGTTTGGAATGTCCGGCAATTTTACCTGTGATTGCCCATTGGAAAGAAAAGGCAACTGATGCCGAAAAACGAATGGAAACTGCACGAAAAATCAGCAAAGGCGCAGCAACCAAAGACGCAAAAGATAATGCAATTGTTAAAAAACATTTGGCAAAAATGGAGTTCGACTATTGGAACGAAAAATACAAACGTTTTACAATGCCCGAAATTAAATCCGGCTTTAAAAGCAGTCAGTTAAACGACACGCGAACCATCTCGAAATTGGCAACGGCGTATTTGAAATCTGTGTTCAGCCGCGTGCACACTGTAAATGGCGGCGCAACTGCTTGGATGCGTGAGGCTTGGGGCTTGGACAATAAAAAACGCGACAACCATACGCATCATACGAAAGATGCTGTTGTGGTGGCGTGCATGAATAAAAGCAGAACCACAAAATTGGAAACCTATTTGGAAGAAGCAGAACGCGAAAATCTGCCAAAACCCAAAATTCCGACACCTTGGACAACGTTTTACACCGATGTGAAAGCCATTGAAAACGACACACTTGTGTTCCACGTACGCGAAGACAACGCCGTGAAACCCGCCAAAAAGAAATTGCGCAAACGCGGAAAAATTCAGTATCGAACAGATAAAAACGGTAAATTTATTTTGGACGAAAACGGAGAAAAACAGCCGATTTATTTGCAAGGCGACAGCATACGCGGCAGTTTGCACAAAGATACCGTGTACGGTGCAGTGAAACCAAACAACTCGGACGACGTTAAATATGTGGTTCGGAAAAAACTTGAATTTGGCGACACCGGTTTTAAAACTGAGAAAGATTTAGAAAAAATCGTAGATAAAACAGTTGTCGAAATGATAAACCATCAAATTATAATAGCAGGAAGCATGAAAAAAGCACTCGAAGATGGCGTTTACATGCTGAAACCCGAAACAGAGAACGGCAAAGTGAAACGAGATGACGTTGGAAATGCTGTTTTTTTGAGAAATGAAAACGGTGAACTTATAAAAGACAGTTTAATAAAAAAAGTCCGAATTTACACACCCGATGTAACTACACCTTTACACATAAAACAACATCGAGACGTGTCAAAACACGAATACAAACAAGAAATACATGTAAAAAACGACCAAAATTACCTTTTGGCTGTTTATCAAGGACTTGACAAGAAAAATAATGTTGTCAGAACTTATGAGTTAGTGAATCTGTTAGATACGGCAAAATTGTCAAAATTCAGCTCCAAAAACACGAATAAACAAACACTCGTGCCAGAAAATTCAACAAAAGGCAAACTCCAACTCCCTTTGGCGTATATTCTCAAAACCGGAATGTCGGTGTTGTTTTATGAAAATACACCTGAAGAATTAAGTGATTTGGAACCGTATCAACTAAGAAACCGTTTCTACAAAATCACACAATTTGAAGGTGACGGACGCATACAATTGCGATTTCATCAAGAAGCTCGACAAGATAAAGATTTACAACGCTATTCAGCAGTCGATTTTACAAATCCGAAAGAAAAACTCCGACTTGCACTTACGAATTTCAATGCCCTAATCGAAGGGCGAGATTTTACGCTTACCGAAACAGGAACTATAAAATGGTTGTAAACTATGGAACGTCGTAACTTTCTCAAAAACATAGGTTTAGTAAGTACCGGATTGCCACTTTTGAGTTTCAAAGGTGCTTTGGGTTTGTCTGTAACAAAAGTGCGCATTTACGACAACTATGTGCGCGGTTTGCCGCATTACGGTTACGAAAAAATAAAATCTGCTCTTCAAGCAGGCACCGAACTGCGCCTTGTACGCGAAGCCGAAAACTTGCACGATTCGTTTGCAGTGCAAGTGTATTTCGGCGAAATTAAACTCGGATATCTGCCTGCTTACGAGAATATTGTGCTTGCAAATATGATTGATGCCGGCATCGCTTTGGAGACGCGGGTAAGTGCACACGATTTGCAGGAAAATATGTATCATCGTTTAGCGTTGGAAGCGTTTGCCGAATTGGTTATCAGCACCCCGCAAACCCTTGCGCCGCCCGATTTCGGACGTGCCGACAATTCGCCCGATTTATACCGAAACACATTCATCTAACCGACTGCACCTAAAACCGAAACCCGTTCTTTGAAATCTTGAAAAAAAATCAATAGTCATTGGTCATTGGTCA
>DYOJ01000186.1 GCA_020720705.1 Acetofilamentum sp. | reverse complement strand
ACACCTCAAAGGTGCAATAATATATTTGATAGCGGTCCAGTATGATTTTGCTTACAAGGTCTGTTTTTTTGATGATATTCAATTGTCTAATAAAAAAGCCGAAGAAATCTTCGGCTTTTTTATGATTTGTGTTTGACAATTACTCACTTACGTTCATTACCAATCTAAATCCGTAGTTGTAATTTGTTCTGTTCGGATACGGACCGTCTCTTGTCGTAATCTTGGACATCCATGCCACGTAATACCACGAACCGCCTCGTATTACTCTGTAGATGCCTTTTGTGGGACCGATAGGGTCTTTAAATTTTCCGGCTTTGTATGGAGCGTAATAGTCTTTACACCATTCCCAAGCGTTGCCGCTCATGTCGTATATGCCGAGTTCGTTTGGTTTCAACCTGCCGACAGGCATCGGTCCGCGTTCGTAGGTTGTTTCATCGAACCATGCAACTTCTGTAATATTGTCGCTTCCGCTGAATTTATACTGCTTACTAAGCGTGCCGCCTCCGGCTGCAAATTCCCATTGTGCTTCGGTTGGGAGGTCGTATTTTTTTCCGGTTTTTTCGCTTAACCATTTTGCATAAGAAACTGCATCGTCCCAAGTTACAAAAGTCATCGGATTGCTGTCTTTCCACTCCCAATCTTTTGCTTTGTCGTGTTCGAGATACCATTCTTCATTCGGTTTTTGGGGCATAGATTTTCCGGTAGCAGTACAATATTCTTTATATTGTTTAACAGTAATTTCGTGTTTACTGATATAAAAACTTCCGACAGTTACCGTATGTTCGGGTTTTTCGTCAGCATCGCCGTTATTATTTCCCATTTTATAGGCACCTCCCTTGACGAATACCATTTCCGGTTCGGTTTGTGCCCAGGCGTAAACATTTATGCTTATGATAATTATGATTATTTGCAAAAAATTCAAAAGTGTTTTCATACAAATGCTGATTAATAATTTTTACAAAGCAAAAATAGTGCAAATTTTTATTTTGTTCTTGCTAATCGAAAACCGTAATTGTAATTTGTGAATCCGATTTCGGGACCGTCTCGGCTGGTGATAGTAGCATAAGAACCTTGATAATGCCACGACCCGCCACGCAATACACGGTAAGGTTGCGAAGTTAAATTTACAGGGTTTGTTTTGCCTTCGCTGATAGTATAGTATTTTGCACTATAATAATCGGAGCACCATTCCCATACATTTCCGCTCATATCGTAAATACCGAGTTCGTTTGGTTTCTTGGTTTTTACGTTTTGCGGACCGGCAAGTGCGGTGGTTTCGTCGTACCAGGCAACTTCGGACAGGCTGTTACTTCCGCTGTATTTGTATCCTTTTGAGTTGTTTCCGCCTCGCGCGGCAAATTCCCATTCAGCTTCGGTCGGTAAACGGTATCCCGTTTTTGTGATGTCAAAATCCCAGCCGCCGTCTGCGTTTTTTTTGTAACACTCGTTCAAGCCTTCTTTTTTACTTAGCCAATTGCAATACAGCACAGCGTTCTCCCATGACACATGAAACATCGGATAATTGGGCTGAAAACCCCACCATTTTTTTGCCGGATTGTTATAGAATTTTTTTGTATCAGGGTGCGACTCCCACCATTCATCTTCCGGCGGTTGTGGCATTGCAATTCCGGTTGCTTTTGAAAATATTTGATAATCTGATACTTTGACTTCTGTCTCGCCGATATAAAAATCTGAAATCGTAACCGTGTGCACGGGTTTTTCGTCCCCGAGTCCGTCCGGGTCGGGTAAGTTTGAACCCATTTTAAAAGTACCGCCCGAAACAAGAATCATTTTCGGACTTTGACTGAAAATGTTTGCAAATGCACTGCTAATCAATATGATAAGCGTGGTAATGGCTGTTATTGAGAACGTTTTCATTTATTCAAATTTGGCTGTGAAATTACAAAAAAAATGTTAAACTTGTATTTGTGTTACCAAAATAACGCATTTTTTTTAATATTTGTATTCTGAAACATGATTGTTTTGTGAAAACAGTATTATTTCAATATTTTTTTAAGAACACAAGTCATTTTGATTCCGGTTTAAGTCGGCTTTAAAAGAAAAATTGATGGTAATTTACGCACATCCGGAAGTAATATAGATTACAAATGCCATAAGTGCTTTAAAATCAGATATTAGTATCAATCTAAACACTCAACTATAAACCGTAAACAGCAGATGACAAAATGGCAGAGTTTTTATTTGGCACAGATTTTTCAGTATTAAATTGTATTATATTTTAACTAAATTTTAAAATTATGAGATTAGGACAGAGTTCAAACCCGGTATTTAATCGGGACAGGTTTAGATCAATTGCAGATAGCGCGGTGTCATCCGAGCCGATGACCATAAACGGAACGATAAACAAAACGCTGATTTTATTTGGAGTTTTGTTAATTTCGGCAGCATTTGTCTGGACACGAGTTTCGCCTGAAAATTTTTTAACTTTCGCTATTGCAGGCGGCGTAGGCGGTTTGATTTTAGCATTGGTTACAATATTCAAACCTCAATGGGCGCCGATTTCGGCTCCGTTGTATGCCTTGTTTGAAGGGGCGTTAGTTGGTGCGGTTTCAGCAATGTATGAGGGGTTTATGGACGGGATTGTCATTAAAGCACTCGGACTTACGCTTTCGGTTTTGTTTGTAATGCTTGCTTTGTACCGAACGGGAGTGCTTAGAGCAACTCCTAAATTTCGGAAAGGTGTAATTATTGCTACAGCCGGGATTTTCTTTTTTTATTTGTTGAATTTCATTTTCAGCATGTTTGGCGGCGGGGTTTCTCTCGGCAATTTAGGTTTACTTGGTATCGGCATACAATTGGTTATTGTGGGTGTTGCCTCTATGAATCTGATTTTGGATTTTGATAACATCGAAAACGGTGTGAATCAAGGTATGCCAAAACTGATGGAATGGTATTCCGGCTTCGGTATTATGGTTACTCTGGTGTGGTTGTATCTCGAAATGTTACGACTAATCGCTTTAATATCAGGCAGAAACTAATATCTGTTTACAAGAAAACGTATAAATACTTGATTTTATGTCAATTACAATCTTTTTTCCAAACGAAAGTATTGTCATGTTGTTGTCAAAAATTGTCATTATATAGTCATTCTTAGTTTTTTATTTAGTTTCAATCGAATTTCTACAGATTTTCATAAAACATTCAAGTCAAAATATCTCTATAACATAAATAATTTCAAAGTGTTATGAGTTTGCTTACAAAAACTTGTTATGACAGTGTAAATCAATAAGTTATACGTTTTCTTTCAAATTTTGAATCAACATTTTTTTTTTGCCTATTCCAAACTGAGAACCGTCCAAGCCTCCGGTTTTTGGGCAAACCACAGTTTGGTGCGGGGCCAAACTTGTCCGAACAACTCCGATTTTCGATAATTGTTTAAATCTGTTTCGCTTTCCCAATTGCTGTATGTGAAAAAAGTATTCGTATCGGAAAAATCTCTCAACATTTCGAGGTGTAAACAGCCCGGAACAGAGGCTATTTGGGATTTTATACTGCGAGCGAACTCCTCAAACGTATCGGAATATTCCGGCTTGAATGTCATTTTTACAATTCTGAATATCATACGGTTTCAAATTCTATACGTATAACGGTTTCATTATCAAAACTTAATAATTCAGCCATATTTCCGCCGTTCATACCTATCTCCAATAAATTCATGGAATTGAAATGTGCGACCAGCTCTCCGTTATCTTCATCCGAGTATTGTTTTGAAAGTCTGATAATCGGGTAACGCGGTGCTCCGGCTAAGATTGTAAATCCACGATTACCACGCACATAGTCAAACAGTTCGCGTTCGATATTTGTGATAATATTTCCGTAACTGTCAGCGTAAATTATTTTCCCTAAAATATACTCGTTTTCGTAGATGGGTTGAAAATTTATCATTCTGCGGAAATTCGGCAATTTTTCGCCCATAGATTCCGGTTCGTTATGTTTAACAAGGTTAGTTGCAATTTCAGAAAATCTGAGCATCGCCGGACCGTCCTGAAACTGTTTTGTTTGATAGGTGCTCAAATCGTATATCCCCAGAACATCGTGTGTTTTAAGGCTTAAGGCAAAAATGCCGTTATCTGCTCCGATAAAATATTGGTTCGCGGCATGCACCAGCAAATGTTTTTTTGTGTCGGTTTGTTCTCCGTCCACTCCGATAATGTGGACTGTTTTTTCCGGAAAATAGGCATGACTGTGTTTCAAAATAAATCCCGCCATTCGTAAGTTATGCGCTCCGATGTCGTGTGCCAAATCAATAACGGTCGCTTTGGGGCACAAACGTATAAGGTTGCCCCGAACTTTCCCGAGAAAGAAGTCCGTGATTTTGCGATCCGATAAAAGTGTGAACACCGGCATAAATATTTTTTTCTTAACCGTTTTCCGATTTATTTTGTGCAAAAATAGATATATTTTAACAAACTAAGTATGAGTGAATGTAAATTCTATATTGATTCTGAAAAATTAGCCGGTTTTTACGGGACTAATCATGCAAATATTGACCGCATTAAAAAGTATTTTCCGGAACTGAAAATTATTGCACGCGGTGATATGGTCAAAGCCGAAGGCGAGCAGGAACGTTTAGACAGGTTTAAGATTTTTATGGAAAGCCTTGCAATCCATTTAGATAGATATAATCGTATCGAAGAATCGGATATTGAGCGTATCAATATCAATGAAAATATACCGGCGCGTACCGAAAAGGATGTGATTACTTATGGTGTCAGCGGACGTTTGATAAAAGCTCGAACTGTCTCGCAACAACGTATGGTCGAGGATTATATCAACAATGATTTGATTTTTGCCGTCGGACCGGCAGGCACCGGAAAAACATACCTTGCCATTGCTCTTGCGGTAAAAGCACTGAAATCCAAAGAAGTGAGGCGTATTGTTTTGAGCCGACCGGCAGTTGAAGCCGGCGAACGGCTCGGGTTTTTGCCCGGCGACCTTAAAATGAAACTCGACCCATACATGCAAGCTCTTTACGATGCTTTGAACGATATGATACCTGCCGGCAGACTTAACGACTACATTGAGCAGGGTATCATTCAAATTGCTCCGCTCGCATACATGCGCGGGCGCACTTTGAGCGATTCTGTTGTTATTTTGGACGAAGCGCAAAATACAACACTTAGTCAGCTCAAAATGTTTTTGACTCGAATGGGCGAAAATTCAAAATTCATTGTTACAGGAGATGTTACACAAATTGATTTGCCCGATAAACGAACCTCCGGTTTATTGCGAGCAACCGAATTATTGAAAAATATTGATGGGATTGCATTTCGATATTTCGACAAAAAAGACATTATCAGGCACCGTTTAGTTACTGCCGTGGTGGATGCGTTTGAACGTGCAGATATTTAGTCTTTGTGCGAATTCGTGTAAATATTTAATATTATGTAGATTAAAGAGTTCATTTATCGTATGTTTTGTGTTTCGTTGTCATAAAGTAGTCAT
>DYOJ01000873.1 GCA_020720705.1 Acetofilamentum sp. | reverse complement strand
CTTAGTATGAGTCTAACTTTACAAACTTTCAACTTTCTAACGTTTTAGACCGAACTCATAAATCAACCGTTCTACTGTTTCAATTGACAACTCTGTATATTCTGCGATTTCGTCAATTGGTTTATTCGCATGTATCATTTTCTGAGCAATCCGTATGGTAGTTTCATCAACAGCTTTCACAACAGCTTTTTCCACGGCTTTCACAACAGCTTTTTCAACGGCTCTTTCAACGGCTAATTCGATTGTACCTCTTTCGTCTTGTTCACGCATTTGAGCATATTCGTATTCTTCTAATTCTCTTTTTGTCCAATTATGCTTTTCGGCATCATTATATGCCGAAAGCAAACCTGTGTCGTTTATGTTTTCGGGTATAATTTCTAAATTTTCTGCATTTTTGATAAAATAAATCCATTTATCAATTAAATTATCTAATTGGTTTAATTCTTTTTCAAATTTCGCCAATTCAATAAAATTAAATTCTAAATCTTTAAATTTCCGTTCTCCCGTTTCACTATCTATTATTAAATGTCGGGAAATATAATTTGGACTTTCAAAATATTTAAAATCAAGTATTCCGATGAAAATCATCGGTTTTAATTTCAGATACTCATCGCCGCTTTCTATTTGCGCGGAATATCCTTTGGCTCCGTAATATTGGATGCGTTTGTCAAGTCCTTTTTTATCAGTAAGTTGCATCTCTACTATGAAAATGTTTCCCTTCTCATCGGTTGCTTTTACATCAATTACAGTAACCTTCAACCCCTTAATTCGGGGAAATTGAAATGGATTTAACAATGTTACAGATTGAATTTTGTATTGATTTTCCAATTTCAAAACAGCATTCAGAAAGGAAATGAGAATTTCTTTTTTATTCTCATTTCCAAAAATCTTGCGGAATGCAATATCGTTCTTTACATCAACAAATTTCATTTCAAATAGTGTTAATTTGTATCCACACAAAAATACGATACATTTTTGATAGTTTCAAAATATTCAGAATATTTTGTTTGAATCTTAATCAAAGCTATATCCACTATGATTTAAAAACTTAGGAGCAACTACTCCTAA
>DYOJ01000872.1 GCA_020720705.1 Acetofilamentum sp. | reverse complement strand
GAAATAAACGCCGGTTGAAATTTCACCGGTTTATATACAGATGTTATAGCCAATGGTAAGACGACCGAACCGTAACAGAAAAACAAACAGATAATGACATTAAAAGAAGCTGTATTAAAAAGTTTAGAAGACATTAACGACATTACCAATTATTTGGCTGTGCTTAATCACATAAACGAAAAAAAATATTATGACTTTAGTAGTGGGAAAACACCTGGCTCGACAATTTCAGCGGTTTTAGGCGACTTTATTCGTAATGGCGATACAAGAGTTAAACGTATAAAACAAGATGGCGGAACTTATTCTTACTACTTGACAAAAAACGAACAAAATATCGGAATTGAAGTTTTGAGTGGCGACACAGAAACTCAAATCGTAAAACCGAATAAAATAAACAAATCAAAGACTTACGAAGAAAGAGATTTACACAAATTTTTGAGCAGTTATCTAAAAAATACTGACACCTATTCAAAAACAATTTTTCACGAACAATCAAGCGGAAAAGACAACAACCAAATTTGGACTCATCCAGATATGGTTGGAATTAAGTTTTTGAACTTACAGACAAAAGCAAGTCAAAATTTTTTAAAATCAATAAATAGAGTTGACACTTTAAAATTGAGTTCATACGAACTGAAAAGAGAGATTAACAGCGATAGCGAATTAAAAAAAGCGTTTTTTCAAGCCGTTTCAAATTCGAGTTGGGCGAATTATGGTTATTTGGTAGCATTTGAATTTAGTGATAGTTTGAACGAAGAAATGGCAAGGCTTAATCAATCATTCGGAATTGGAATTATCGAACTAAACTCAAATCCATATCAAAGTAAAGTGCTTTATCCTGCCATTTTTCGGGACTTAGACTTTAAGACGATTGACAAACTTTGTAAGATGAATAAAGAGTTTGAAAAATTTATAGAACAGACAGAAAAACTAATGACTGCAAGCGAAAAATATGTTTCGGGAGCAGAAAAAGAACTTGACGAATTTTGTGACAGCTACTTTGTAAATGACACAGAAGTTGAAAAGTATTGCAAGGAAAAATATATTCCAACAGAACAAGAAGAAATAT
>DYOJ01000871.1 GCA_020720705.1 Acetofilamentum sp. | reverse complement strand
AAAAAAATGATGTTTAGAATAACTTTTTTACTCTCGTTGCTATTTTCAACCGTATCTTGCCAAAAAGAAACACCTAAACCCAATGCAAAAGCCCAATGGTTGTCCGATTATTTTAGTGCATTGAAAACTTATAACGATTTTTACGCCGTAGCCTACTGGCACGAAGACTTTGATGACACCCATTTGAAAATCAATTCATCAGCAGAAGCTTTAAACACTTTTAGGGAACAAATTTCCAATCCAAATTTATTGAGTACTTGCTCTTTTGCCAATCAGAAATTGATTCCCGTTCCGGAAAAAAAATATTTTGGAGCATTTCCTGATTTTTGTGGAGAAGAAGACTGTGTTTCCGTAAATAAAATTCAAGATTTTGAAATGCTTGTCAATAAAAATTTGGCTTGGGCTTACTTTTCAAATAATTGGTGGAACGGCATTGTTTTCCCACAAGAACATGTGAATATAATTGCCCAAACCGGCAAAACGCCATTTATTAGAATGATGGCTCGCAGCGAATTTGAACTCTATGCCCAAGACCCCGTGTGGAATTTATTAGACATCGTAAACGGCGTACACGATACCGCTTTGTACAATTGGTTTACGGCTGCCAAAAACACGCAAATACCGCTTTTGGTGGAATTTGGTACCGAAATGAACGGATTCTGGTTTTCTTGGAACGGTCTATATTACGGTAGCGGAACCACCAATCAATACGGCAATGCTTCTTATCCTGATGGACCTGAAATTTTTAGAGATGCTTTTAGACACATCGTGGATATAAGTCATCAAGCCGGAGCTGAAAACATTACTTGGTTCTTTCATTTTGATGTGCATAGCGATCCTGATGAAACTTGGAACGACCCTGTTTTTTACTACCCTGGTGATGATTATATAGATTGGCTTGGGGTTAGTACCTACGGACCTTTTTCAAAAAGTGAAAATATTGACGATTACAAACCAACTGATTTATTGCAAAAAGCGCACGAAAAATGCACTCAAATTTCGACTTCAAAACCCTATGCTATTCTTGAATTTGGGATTACTGAAATGTAATTTGGATTAAATTTAGGTTTT
>DYOJ01000185.1 GCA_020720705.1 Acetofilamentum sp. | reverse complement strand
ACATTCTGATATAAAACACTTTGCCAAAGTTTTCGAGCTTTGGCAAAGTTAAGTTTTAATAGAAAACAATTCTAAAATTCGGAAATTAATGAATATCACTCAAAAAGAAATTATCCGGTACAAATTTAAGAACATTATTATACCTATTTGGTCTCGATTTTTTCTGATATTAGGTTTGTACTCACTTCTTCACTATCTATTCATTTTCGAGTTTCGACTTTTTCAGATAGAACAAAAATGGGTGTTGTACTATTTTCCTGCAATTATTTTGTCTGTTTTTTCGCTGTTTTTTTCTTCTAAGTTTTTAAAATATTTTAAAATATATTACGAGCCAAAACGATGGATAAATTTTATAGGTTCTTTACTTGGCTTTTTCAGAATAGTCGCATTGTATCTAATTTTTATAACAACTCAAAGTTCATTAGTCCATATTACAAGAAATGTTACCGAGATAAAGAATTTATCTGAGATTTCTGAAAAAAGTTCAGATATTTATCATGTCTCAACAATTTATATCGAAACTAAAAACACAAATTATACAGTAAATCACGAACTGAAAGAATTTAGAGGAACATGGGCACTAACTGTTCATGTTTGTTTCACAACTCCTATTTTTAATAAAAGAAGTGAAATTAAAACTCTCAATACGAATTATTGGTTAGGTTGTGTATATGAAACTTTTTCGAGAGTGAAATACGAAGATGTTTCCGACATAATTTTACAATTTGAACATGAATCAATAAAAAATTTCAACAATCGAATATTTAATGAAAAATCTTTAAAGCAGTTTGAAAATAATGAAATTAGAGATTTATTGGTTCAAACAGCTAAGAAAAATAAAACATTTACAACACAAAATCCAATTATTTTAGATATTGATTTTGGAGACATTCGCTCAAATAAAACCAAAATTTTTGTAGAATGGCTAATATTGTCATTAATCAGTGCTACTGTTTATGTTATTTCGATAATATTTTCAAAAGTATATCATACAGAAGGAAAGTGGACTTGATAAAAAAAACAATTGGGCATAAATAGTGCTTGTAAGAAAACTCATAACATGTTGAAATTCTTTACGATATTGCGAAATTTCGTTCCGAATGTTTTTAGAAATTTTGTTGAAATTCAATCGAAATTCAATTGCAACTGTATTTCTACTGAATTTCCTAAAACATTAAAGTCGAAATATCGTATCCGCTCAAAAAAATATGGCAGTGCTTTGTCTATTTGTGTTTGCAAAATCGTAACATGTTGAATTTTAAGAACATATAAATTTATAAAATTTTGACAAAGCTAAATTTTCCATACAATATTGAGTAGATACAAACAATCAACTTAAACGGCTGCCTATCAAGTGAATAAACTCCTGACGTGTGGCTTCTTTCTCAAATGCGCCGGTGAATGCAGATGTTTGCGTTACAGAATTTTGTTTTTGGATACCTCGCATTTGCATACACATGTGTTTGGCTTCAATAACAACAGCAACGCCTAAGGGCTTTAAAGTTTCTTGTATGCAATCTCTGATTTGCATCGTTAATCGTTCCTGAACTTGCATTCGTCGAGCAAACGCATCAACAACTCTTGCTATTTTACTCAATCCGGTAATATATCCGTTGGGGATATACGCCACGTGAGCTTTTCCGAAAAACGGTAACATGTGATGTTCGCACATGGAATAAAGTTCAATATCTTTGACAATTACCATTTCCCGGTAATCTTCCTGAAACATAGCACTTCGTATGATTTCTGCCGGGTCGGCATTGTAACCCTGCATCAAAAATTGGACTGCTTTGGCTACCCGCATTGGTGTTTTGGCTATGCCCTCCCTGTGTATATCTTCACCGATTAATTTAATTATTTCGCTGTAGTGGTAAGCAAGTTTATCGGTTGCGGCATCGTTCCATTTGTCTATTCGAACATATCCTTTGTAGGCATCAATGCCGGTACCTTTTTTAATGATTTCCATATTGGTCTCCGTATTATATGATGCGCAAACATAATAATTATTTGAGAACTACAAAACAATATTTCAGAAGAACTAAGTGTTTGATAATGAGAATATTGATGTAATCCGTTGAAATTCAGAAAGTTGTAAAAACTTTGTAGTCAGGCTAAGTTGCTGAAAATCAAATGGTTATATTTATTTTTGAAATAGCTGTTAGTATAAATGAGTTGATAAAAAGTTATTTTAGTTTATTTGCGAGTTGCTCTTTTGCCTCAAACCAGAATCGAAAATCAGAATCTGTCGGGTAGCCTGCCGCCTGCCATAAGTAATATGCGGTCGTATTGACTTGTGAGGCATTGCTCATAAAGACATCACATTCCCTTTTTTCGGCTGAGTACGGAACGCTACCGAAACAGTCATATCTACCGTAATGTTCGGCAGTGTATCTTAAACAATCGAAACGAAGCGGACAATCACCGCCCGAGCAGTATGTAATATCTAAATTCATGGTGCAATTTTAAATGAAAACAAGCAATTCGATTTTCCGAATTGCTTGATATTGTTTAGCTTAAAAAAAATTATTTGATGACTTCGCCGTGAAAATATATCACTTGTTTAGGCACGCCCTCACTGAATATCATGGTAACTTCTTTTTTGAATACTCCTAAATCTTCGGCATCGTAACTTACGATGATTGTCGCAGTTTTGCCGGGTAAAATCGGCTTTCTCGGAAATTCTACGTTAGTGCATCCGCACGATTTTTGTGCATCAATAATTGAAACGGCTTGTGTACCGCTGTTTTTCATCACAAATTTAACCTCAGTTTGTGAATATTGTTTTACTCGTCCTAAATCTTTCGACTGCTCTTCCCAAGTTATTTTATTTGTTGTTGCAGTTGTCAGACCTGCTGAATTTCCGCTTGATTCGCCGGAATACCAACTTTGACCGTTTACATTCGATACGGAAACAGCTAAAATGATTGCCGCTATTGTTATCAGCTTTTTCATATTGAAATTATTTTTTAATGAAACGTATTTTTACGTTGTAAAGATATATGTATAATTCAAAAATTGAAAAATTCCTTACAAATTTTAACTAAATTTCAGAACTTTTTGTAAAAAAGCAATTTGAGCCTAATATCAAACTTACTGTGCATATACTAAAAAAATAGGTTAAAGATTTACTTTTAAAATTAGTCAATATTCTGAATTTTAATTAAATACGTAACTATAAACATTAAACTTTAAACCAAGAACAGTATATTAAGATTTCTGGGTTTACAATTCGTTTTGATTAGCTTCGTAATATAAAGTTGATGAATTTTCGGGGCGGAAAATTTTTTTGGCAATATTTTGAATATCAATCGGTTTAAGGTTTTGATATTTAGAAAGTTCCGTATTATAGTCCTTTGCATCGCCGATAAGTTCAAAGTATGCGAGCGACATTGCTTTGTTCAAGGCATTGGTTTCGTTAAATACAAATTTTGATTCCCAAATATTTTTCACTTTTTGCACCTCGTCATCTGTAGGCGGGGTTTTGCAAATTGTATCAATTTCAGAAAGTAAAGCGGCTTCGGCGGTTTCAAAATCCACATCATCAGCTAATTTGCCTGAGAATACAAACAAATTTTCTTCGATTGAGCCGGTAATATACGCATCAATATCTGTAAATATTTCTTGGTCTTTTACCAAACGTTGGTGCAAACGAGCAGATTCTCCCAAGCTCAAAATATCTGACAACAAATCAGTTGCGTGAAAATCAATGTCTGTTCTGGAGCAAGCATGATATGCTCGGTGGTAAGCATTTGTGGGTACGTCTCGTTTTACGTGAAGGCTTCGCGATTGTGTTTGCAAAGGTTCTTTGGAATAGATTCGCGGTTTTATTTTGCGTGATTCAATACTGCCGAACCACTTTTGAGCAAGGGTTTTAACAGTATCAAAATCGGTATTTCCGGCTACAACCATGATACAATTATTCGGAGCATAGTGAGCATAAAAAAAGTCCTTAACTTCTTGCATCGTAGCCTGTTCTATATGCGAAATATCTTTTCCGATAGTTGCCCAACTGTATGGGTGAACCGTGTATGCCAAAGGTCTGAGGAGTAACCATAAATCGCCGTACGGTTGATTCAAATAGCGTTGCTTAAATTCTTCAATAACAACTTGACGTTGAACCTCCAAACTTTTTTCTGTAAACGCAAGACTCAACATACGGTCTGATTCGAGCCAAAAAGCCGTTTCCAAATTTTCTTTGGGTAAACTGATATAGTAATTTGTAAAATCATTGTTCGTGAAAGCGTTATTTGTGCCGCCGGCATTTTGTAACGGCGTGTCAAATTCCGGAATATTTATTGAACCGCCAAACATCAAGTGCTCAAACAAATGCGCAAATCCGGTGCGTTCGGGATGTTCGTCTCGTGCGCCGACATCGTAAAGCAAATTTACGGTTACCATAGGGGTTGTAGTATCGGAATGAACCAGGACTTTAAGTCCGTTGTCAAGAACAAATTTGTCAAATTGAAGCATCTTAATAAAATTAGACTGCGAAGATAAGTAAAAAAACTGAACAAATTAATAATCTTGATTTTCTGTTGCATGCAATAGATATTCGATAACATATTTTTTTCTATCTTACCTTTATTTTTTTCCTTTACTTTTGCGAAAACGTTTGCAAAATTCTTGATATGCCCAAAATGCTTTTACTCGGCGACGAAGCCATTGCGCAAGCCGCCATTGATGCCGGAATGTCCGGCGTGTACGCCTACCCCGGAACGCCCTCTACGGAGATAACCGAATATGTGCAGAATTCAAAAATTGCCGCACAACTCGGCATCCACAGCCAATGGTCTGCCAACGAAAAAACGGCAATGGAATCGGCACTCGGAATGGCGTATGCCGGCAAACGCGCCATGACCTGCATGAAACACGTCGGGCTAAACGTTGCCGCCGATGCCTTTATCAATGCCGCAATCACCGGTGTAAACGGCGGTTTGCTCGTTGTGGTTGCCGACGACCCTTCGATGCACTCATCTCAAAATGAGCAAGATAGCCGTTTTTTTGGCGACTTTGCCCAAATCCCGATGTTTGAGCCGACAAACCAGCAAGAGGCATACAACATGACTTATGAAGCCTTTGAGTTTTCGGAAAAATACAATGTGCCCGTGCTTTTGCGTATCACAACACGCCTGGCACATTCGCGGAGTAGTGTCGAAACAAAACCCCACAAAACCGAACGCCCCGTAAGTTTGCCTACCGACCCGCGCCAATTTGTGCTTTTACCCTCTATAGCAAAACGAAATTATCGCTTACTTTTGGGCAGACAAGCCGCATTTTTGAAAGAGGCTGAACAGTCAGCTTTTAACCGTTTTAACGGTTATGAAAATAAGCGAATGGGAATAATTGCCTGCGGAATAACTCTGAATTATCTTGCAGAAAATTTTGATAATCAAGATATTCCTTATCCATACCTTAAAATTTCGCACTACCCGGCACCCGTTTCGTTAATTCAAAAACTATATGAAACTTGTGAACAAATTCTTGTTCTCGAAGACGGTTATCCGTTTTTGGAA
>DYOJ01000184.1 GCA_020720705.1 Acetofilamentum sp. | reverse complement strand
TCCAACGAAGGCGACATCGTCGCAGACTTCTTTGCAGGCTCCGGAACCACAGCCGCAGTCGCAGAAAAACTCGGGCGCAAATGGATTGCCACAGACCTCGGAAAGTTTGCCATTCACACAACGCGCAAACGAATGATTGGCATACAGCGAGAACTACAAAAACAAGGCAAAGACTTTCGCGCGTTTGAAATACTAAATCTGGGAAAATATGAACGCACGCACTATATTGGCGTAAACATGAATCTGCGCGAAGAAGAACGCGCACGCCAGTTGCAGCAAAAAGAAAACGATTTTTTGAATCTTATTCTAACTGCGTACAAGGCGCAAAAAATAGATGGCTCTTCTGCCTTCCACGGAAAAAAGAATACGCGACACGTGGTGGTTGGACCAATCAATCTGCCAGTCTCAAGATTATTTGTCGAGTGGATTATTCTGGAAGCGCGCAAAATAAATATCTCGAATATAGACATTCTCGCGTTTGAATTCGAAATGGGGCTTTTCCCAGGCATACAGGAAGAGGCCAAAAACAAGGGGCTGGACATTGCTCTTAAATACATTCCGCGCGACGTGTTCGACAAACGAGCCATAGAAAAAGACCAGGTAGTGTTTCACGATGTTAGTTACCTCGAAGTAAAGTTTCACAAAAAAGAGGCGGACAAGCGCAAAAAAGACGGCCTTCCCTTGCTTGCTGTAGAGCTCGCGGACTTTGCAGTGCATTATTCACAAAACAAACTGGACACCGTTGTAGATGGCTTAAAGAATGGAAAGAGCCGTGTTATTCTGGACAATGGAAAAATTTACAAAATTGTGAAAAGTAAAACCGGAGAAATTTCGCGCGCACTTCTCACGGAAAAATGGACAGACTGGATTGATTACTGGTCGGTAGATTTTGACTTTGAAAACAAGAGAGAGATCATTAGAATAACGAATGATACTGGAGAAACGGAAGAAAGATGGACGGGAGAATACATTTTTGAAAATGAATGGCAATCCTTCCGCACAAAACAGAATCGTGCGCTCGATCTCAAAACGCCATACCATGAACTGCAACCCGGACGCCGCAAAGTGGCGGTAAAAGTTGTAGACATTTTCGGCAACGATACCATGACAATTGTGGAAGTGGATTTATGAGGGAGAAGCTACCCGTAAATACGGAAGTTATGCGCTGGGCAAGAACCTCTCTGGGTCTTTCCATAGAGAATGTTGCGGAAAAGATGAAAAAGGAAAAAGAGATTATTGAGGCGTGGGAAAATGGTGAGGAAAGTCCAACGTATCCGCAGTTAGAAAAGCTTGCCTACGATGTGTATCAAAGACCTGTCGCTGTTTTCTTCTTTCCAGATGTCCCTAAAGTACCAGAACCTAAAACAGATTTTCGCACACTGCCAGATACCTTTGTCGACGCATTGCCAGCTGGCATCATTAAACTTTATCGCGAAGCAAAGTCTTTTCAATACAACCTGGAGGAACTTTTTGATGGCAATCTCCCCAATGTGCCCCGACTTCTCGATGCCATACACATTTTAGAAGATTCTTCTATTCCAGAAATTGCACGCCAAATACGTAAAAATCTTGAAATTACCAAGGAAATACAATCTTCGTGGAAAAATCCCGATGAGGCTTTTAAAGCCTGGCGACTAAAACTGGAAGAGCGGGGAATATTTGTTTTTAAGGATGCTTTTAAAAATGACAATTTCTCTGGATTCTGTCTCTATGATGATCGTTATCCCGTTATTTATATTAACAATAGCATGCCTTCTACAAGACAAATATTTACTCTCCTCCATGAACTTGGCCATCTATTATACCGCGCGGGTGGTGTAGATTTTACGGAAGAAAAAACTCCTGCGGGATTTCCTGCACAATTTCAAAAGACAGAACAAATGTGCAATCGTCTGGCTGCAGAAATTCTGTTACCCGCTGATTTATTTTCCGCAAATAAAGAAAATTTCAGCAAGCAGAACATTGACCGCGTGGCCATTCAATTTTCTATTAGCCGTGAAGTTGTACTACGCAGATTTCTAGACGCTGGAGTAATTACAAATAAAGAATATCACGAACAGATAAAAGAATGGAAAGAAAAAGGCTATGCCAAAAAGGACGAAAAAGAAGGAGGAAATTATTACCTTACACAGAAAGCTTATCTTGGTGAAACCTATACTAAACTCGCCTTTAGCAAATATTATCAAAATAAAATTGATTCGGTTAAACTATCGGAACTTCTAAACATAAAGCCTAAAAATTTACAAAGATTTGAGCACTACTTGCCGCAATCTGGGAAGGTTTAAATGTCGATCTACATTTTTGACACGAACAGCCTGTCTTCAATCCTTAATCATTATTATCCTTCACGCTTTCCTACGTTTTGGAAGAAATTTGGCGATAAAATTTCTGCCTTCGAGGTTATATCTGTAAGGGAAGTCTATAAAGAGCTATCAGATCATTTTGAGAAGGAAAAGCTAACATATTTTACAGAAATAAATAGCGGCTTTTTTTCAGAACCCAATTCCTCAGAACTGTCCTTTATTACAGAAATTTATTCTGTGAAACACTTTCAACACAATCTTGAAAATAAAAAACTTCTAAAAGGGGGGGCTTTTGCAGATCCCTTTATTATAGCAAAAGCCAAAATACTGAATGCAACAGTAGTCACAGAAGAATACTTTAAACCAAATGGAGCAAAGATTCCCAATATATGCGAACATTTTTCCATTCCCTTTTTATCACTCGAAGGCTTTTTGCAAAATGAAAACTGGACCTTTTAAAATAACCACGGAGTAATCAATGCCCATACACGAAAAATTTCCAAAATCCCCTTACGAAGTTATTGACCCGCAACACCGCTGGTTTCCAGATCAGGAGATTTTTCACGACACACTCTACGAAAAACTTCTTCCACCGCTCGTTTACAAAATCAGAAAAGAAGTACATTCGTGGCGACTGAATAACTATGAAAGAATTTCTTCCACAAGCCGCTCTCTGCTGAAATGGTGGTTCCAGGAAGAACATCTGATAGAAGATGCAAACGGAACAAACCTCTTCCGCTACTATTTTGCACAAAGAGAAGCAATCGAAACGATTATCTACCTATACGAAGTGGCTGGCGTTAAAGATAAGCACGATCTTTTGAGCTATGATTCTTCCGGAGCGGTCTCCGCTGAAATGTTTGAGGAAGACTGGCTGCGCTTTGTCATTAAAATGGCTACTGGATCCGGCAAAACAAAAGTGATGAGTCTTGTCATTGCATGGTCATACTTCCACAAACTATACGAACAAGACTCCAGATTGTCTCGCAATTTCCTCGTGGTTGCTCCCAACATTATAGTGCTCGATCGCCTGCGCAACGATTTTGACGGCAATAAAATATTCTGGAATGACCCGGTTATCCCAGATAATGGATTTGATGGTAAAAACTGGCGGGAAGATTTTCAGATCACTGTACACCTCCAGGACAATGTTTCTATAACCCGAAAAATTGGAAATTTATTCCTGACAAATATACATCGCGTTTACGACAACGACAATAGAGTTGCCTCTGATGGCGATGAAAATACAGAGGAATATTTTTTAGGTACAAAAGGTACTGGGAAGACTACTGATTCCAAAGTGGATCTTGGAAAAATTGTCCGTGAAATTGATGAAATCGCAATATTAAACGACGAAGCACACCACATCCACGATAACCGGCTTGCATGGTTTAAATCCATTCAAGACATTCACAATCGACTTTTACAAAAAGACATGCATCTCTCTTTACAAATCGATATGTCTGCCACTCCCAAAAAAACCAATGGCAGCATATTCGTTCAAACAGTTTGCGATTATCCACTGGTAGAGGCCATTGCGCAAAACGTAGTCAAGCATCCGGTTTTACCATCTCCAGAAAGCCGTAATAAACTGGTAGAAAAGAAAACAAGTAAATACACGGAGAAATATGGAGACTACATCGATCTTGGAGTGCAGGAATGGCATAAAGCATTTCACGAATTAAAAAAGCTGAACAAAAAATCTATTTTGTTTATAATGACAGACGATACCGACACATGCAACGATGTCGGAGAATATCTGGAAGCCAAATACCCTGAACTCAAAGGAGCTGTCTTGGTCATCCATACAAAAAAAGATGGAGAAATTTCTGAGAGTGGTGGAAACGAACTCGATACTCTGCGCAAAGCTGCTAACGCCATAGATGGATGGGATTCTCCGTATAAAGCGATTGTCTCTGTGCTGATGCTCAAGGAAGGCTGGGATGTTCGCAATGTCACCACGATCGTAGGTTTGCGTGCCTATGCAGCGCAAGCAAATATTTTACCTGAACAAACTTTAGGCAGAGGACTGCGAAGAATGTTTCCTGGAAGCGATGCCACAGAAAAAGTGAGCATTATCGGAACACGGGCTTTCATGGAATTTGTTGAATCCATAAAATCAGAAGGCGTTGTTCTCGAAGAAGGAGAAATGGGTGGGGACACAGGGGGACAAACTCCTGTCATTATAGAAATAGACAGGAAAAATGTATCTAAAGACCTCGATAAACTTGACATAGTTATTCCAATTCTTGCTCCTAAACTATATAGAGAATATTCAAACCTTGAACAACTAAACCCGGCTGATTTTAAGATTAAGCCTATTCCCTTAATAGAATACTTAGAAAAAGATGTTCGGGAAATTGTTTTTATAGATATGGCAACAGGCGAGAAATCTCATTCCACTCTGCTCGGCGGTAGTGAAGATATAGATTACCGCAATGTAATCGCCTATATAGCCCAGATGGTTATGGAAGAGTTGCGACTTGTCAGTGTTTACAATGTGATCTATGGGAAACTAAAAGAATTCGCAACGCATTATTTATTTGGGCAGGATGTGGATTTGGAAAACAGGCAAACTCTAAAAAATCTTACCGAAATTGTTGCTATGCGCACCATCCTGGAAACCTTCCGCAACGAAATCAATGCTGTGACAATACAATCTACAGAGACGTTAGAATTGCGCACCTGCATGAGCCTACTGACCACACGCCCTTTTGTCACCAGAGACAATAAATATTTTTTTCCCAAAAAAAGCGTTTTCAATAAAATTATTGGCGACAGTACGTTAGAACTTGATTTTGCAAAATTTCTCGAAAGAGCTGACGATGTAATTGCATACGCAAAGAATTATCTGGCAGTACACTTTCAACTGGATTATGTAAATTCTGATGGAAACATCTCCAACTACTATCCTGATTTTTTTGTAAAGACAAAGGATCGAATTTACATAGTAGAAACCAAAGGCCTCGTTGATCTCGATGTAGAACCCAAAAAAGTAAGACTAAAACAATGGGTTGCTGACGCCAATACGGTGCAAAACAAGTATAGATATTCTTGTCTTTTTGTCGACGAAGCGAACTTCAAGAAATTCAATCCGCAATCTTTTCAAGAAATTATGAACAATTTCCAGTGTAAAACAAATAACCAGTGAAAAGAATAAACAGACGAAAGGCCCACGCAAGTGGAACGTGCAAAGAACCGGTTGCCCGTCTGGCG
>DYOJ01000870.1 GCA_020720705.1 Acetofilamentum sp. | reverse complement strand
ATGTGCAATCCAAAACACGGACAAAGAATAACCGCAAGTCCAGGAGACAGAATCCATTTTGCAATAATTAATACGGGGGGTACTTGGACAACAACAGCCCATAATACAAACACAAACAAACAGACAACATTCCAGACAACATTCCAGACAACATGTATCCAACCCCAAGACAAACTCAAAGTGGGATTCGCGTTGGAGAACAGTGCAGAAAACAAAATCAGAAAAGACCAACCCAAAGGCGCCATATTTCCCGGCAACATAGTATTCACCAACATAAAGTTCGCGGGCAATACCGGTACGGTTAAACTCAAACCAACAGTAGACCCTACGGCAAAAGCATGCTTCCCATGGCTGGATATCCACATAAACGGTGGTAACGCACAGGTTGGGGGCGACAGCACAAAAACCGTCACAGTCATCACACAACCTGAGAAAAAGGATGTTCGGTTACATCTCCACACACCACATAAGAACGGTCATGATGAAATGTAATCAACGTCAAGAAATCAATACATAATTTAAAAAACACCAATTATTTTATGCGTTTTTGGTTGCATGCAGGTCTTTTAGTATACCTTATATTTTGATCATCGTGAGAAATGCGAAGATACCCAATTTTTATCATAAGTCTACTTTTTGATAAAACTGCATTACCAAAACGGTATACGTATTTTTGGTAATTATTAACGGTCATTTTTGGTTATGTTCTGAACGAACTTAATAGCACATTTTTGGGATTATCGGCCAGAGTGCGAAAAACACCAAAAAGATCTCAAAACATACCCAAGATCCCATTAAAGTGCTATAGGAACCTCACATAACCCAAAAAACCCAAAAAATGGGTTAAAGTGACGACCATCAAAGCCACACCCAGAACCCGCCTATTTTGCCGTATTTCCGAAATTGAAGGAATTAAATGTCTTTAACTGTAATGTTCGGGGGTCAGTTGGTATTTTCAGCACCAAAAACCGGATCAGTTTTTCGAAACTGTTGATATACCTATATTTTGTAAAACAAAGGCATTTGCAAAGAGGTTGAGGTTGTTCGGGGGTCGTGATTTTAGTGCTGTTCGGGGGT
>DYOJ01000869.1 GCA_020720705.1 Acetofilamentum sp. | reverse complement strand
TGCAACCCGTCGGTTGCTTCTTCATGCTAACACCTGACGTGTGGGAGTCTGCGCGTTTTACAAGCATTTTTCTGGCTTCGGGTTTTTCCTGCTCCCAAGCATTGTCCACGCCCGCCCACACGCAGGTAACGCAAACCGTTCGGCGGCTGTCGCCAAGTTCAACAAGTTCAACGAGAAGGAATCATACATAAAATGGACGCATCGTTAATAGCGGCATTTATTGCGGCGGGAGTTACGCTAATCGGGTCAATTGTTTCTTTTGTCGCTAACCGTCGTGCAGTTCGCACCGAGATTCTAAAATTAGAAATTGAATTGGCAAGAAGGCTGACAGAGAAACTGTATGATAAGCGACTAAATGTGTACCCGATTGCATTTGAGATAACCGATGATTTGCGGGGTAAATATTTGTTTCGGTCAAATGTTAGCAACTCCAGAGACGTGTTAAAAGGAATAAAAGATAAACTTATGGAGTGGCACAAAAAGAATGGTCTTATATTATCTGATGAAACGATAGAAGCATATAAACATTTGCGCTGGAATTTAGAAAATGTTGTCGAGTCAAAAGATGAACTTACTGAGGAAAGATTGAAGCCAATTTGGGATGGGAAAATATCATTCCGAAGGGCAATGCGAAAAGATTTGAATTTGCTTTATGCTGAAGAAACACAAAAAGGTAAAATCAGTAGCAAGGTTTGATTAATGTCAGAAAGGTTAAAAGTTTTGGCTAGTGTTTTTAAGGCGGTGTCGCCTTCTGGTCAAACGCCGCCGAACAAAGCGTGCACCTGACGCTGGGGATTCTGCGCAAATCTCAAGCAGTTTTCTACGCCTTATCATTTTTCTGGCTGGACGGCTTCGCCGTCCCCCACCCCAGCGCAGGTAACGCAAACCGTTGGGCAACCCGTCTTGCACAACAAGGTGTCTTTTTTGAAATACAAAATCGGGTTTCGTGATTGAGTTCGAGTTTGAAAAAATAAAGTTTGGTCTCGAAAATTTATTGGCAAGAAAGGCTATTTTTATATGAAGGGTATCAGTCGCATAAATTCAAAAGGCGCAGGTTGGTTCGTCAGAATATACCGCG
>DYOJ01000183.1 GCA_020720705.1 Acetofilamentum sp. | reverse complement strand
TATTTAGAAAGACGTTAGATATATTGGAAATGTGTTAATTTGGAAATATGTTAATGTGTCAATTTGTTAATTTGGAAATATGAGTCCACTTCGAAAAGTGTTTTTGAAAGTATTATGCAGAAATTGACATTTGTAAACTGCTTGTAGCCAATTGATTACAAAAAGTAAATTCGTAATAATTCGTGAATTAACGGACAATTTTCGACTTTTCGGAACGGACTCATTTATAAAGTGCAGACTTACAATGTTTTATAGTCTGTTTTCTGTATTCTGATGTCTAAAATCTAATATAAACTCGTAATTAAAGTCAATTTCAGGTCTCAATTTCAGGTCTCAATTTCAGGTCTCAATTTCAGGTTATTATGTTTAAAAAGTTACCACATACTTATGTCATTATATTTTACATCATACTTTTTGCTGCACTGCTTACATGGATTGTTCCGGGTGGCGAGTTTGAGCGAGAGAAAGTTGAGGTCGGAGGCTCGGAACGAACCGTAATCGTCAAAGATTCATATCACTCGGTGCCTCGAAATATTCAAACGTGGCAAATTTTTGCTGCAATGTTCAGAGGTATCGAAGCTAAAGCTGATATTGTTGTTTTTATTTTTATTGTCGGCGGTGCGTTTATGATAATTACGAAAACAAAAGCGATTGATACCGGAATTCACGAGTTCATAACCTATTCCAACCGTTTGAGGAACAAATTTATCTTCAAAAAAATTGATATTGACCATATTATTTTTATTGTTATCATATTTGTATTCAGTATGTTCGGGGCTGTTTTCGGAATGAGTGAAGAGACCATCCCTTTTGTAATGATATTTATTCCGCTTGCCGTAAGCATGGGGTACGATTCAATCGTTGGTGTATCGCTTGTGTTTGTCGCGGCAGCCGTGGGCTTTGCCGGCGCAATTCTCAATCCCTTTACAATTGGTATAGCGCAAACAATTGCCGGAATCGAACCTTTGTTTTCGGGTTTTCAGTATCGTTTTGTTGTTTGGATGTTGTTGAATATTATCACTGTCGTCTATATTTTGAGATATGCAAAAAAAATAAAGAAAAAACCTTCTGCTTCGCCGGTATTTGAGGATGATGAATTTTGGCGCAGAACTTCTAATCAAACACATATAGAACTTATAGGAAAATCAACCGGACGTGCGTGGTTGGTTTTCGGGTTTATCAGCTTGGCTTTGATATTATTTTCGGTTTTATATCCGCAAACAGAATTGAAAATCGGAAACGAAATCCACACTAAGCAACCTCTTATTCCAATATTTTCAGCCATATTTGTTATCGGCGGATTCTTCTCCTTGCGCAAATCTCCCGCACCCTTTATTTTGCACATGTTGATGTCTTCTATTATGTTCTTAATCATCGGTGTTATGGGGTACGGTTGGTATATTTCGGAAATTGCCACATTGTTTTTCGCGCTCGGATTGTTTGCAGGTGCCGCCGCCGGATTCAGCCCGAACGACATCACAAAACATTTTTTATTCGGGGTAAAAGACATTGCTTCCGCGGCACTTATTGTCGGCTTTGCAGGCGGTATTATCACAATTTTGGAAGACGGAAAAATCATTGATACAATACTTTACGAGGTATCAAATTCAATCACAGGTTTTGGGCATACTGCCTCAATTTCTGTGATGTTTTTGTTTCAATCAATGATAAATGTTTTTATTCCCTCCGGTTCCGGACAAGCAGCACTCACGATGCCAATTATGGCTCCGCTCTCCGACCTCATCGGGGTTTCGCGACAATCGGCTGTGCTTGCTTTTCAATTCGGAGACGGGTTTACAAACATGATTACTCCGACATCCGGAGTCCTAATCGGTGTGTTGGGTGTTGCAAAAATCCCTTACGAAAAATGGTTCAAATTTATTTTACCGTTTATTATCATTCTCACAATCGCCGGTATTCTGTTATTGATTCCGACTGTTACAATGAAACTGCCGGGCTTTTAAACTTCGTTGAGTTTTTTTTTGTTTATGGGTTTAATTGTTGAGTTGTTTAATGTTTAAGAGTTTATGGTTTGATTTGTTTGAGAGTTTATCTGTTTAATTGTTGAGACCACTCCGATAAGCCGCTTAGCGGTTATTAATAGAGAAATCTAATATTGATATTCAGATACTTATAAAACCGCTTAGCGGCTAAATACACTTTTCGGAGAAGACTCATTGTTTATTCGTTTAAGTGTTTATGTTCCTACATTTTTGCCTAAGTCAAACTCAAATTTCGTAACCCCTAAACCGTATAATCGCATAAACCCTTAAACTTCTAAACCCATAAACGTATAACCGCATAAACTCATAAACTAACCATATAAACAAAAAACCCCTTAAACAATTAGTATTCCCGACTTTTTTGTAGTTTTGCCAAAATTTAATCGAACGAGTGAAATGAAAATTAGTGGTTTCACAATGGCAAAAAATGCCGATAAACTTTATTACCCCATAAAAGCCTCTATCGAATCTATACTGCCGATATGTGATGAATTTGTTATTGCACTCGGCGATAATGATAATGATGACAATACTTTACAAGAGATTGAAAGCATAAATTCGCCTAAAATCAGAATCATTCGAACCGTGTGGGACATCGAAAAATATCCGCGCGGCATGGAAAATGCACATCAAACCAACATCGCCAAAGAAGCCTGCACGGGCGATTGGCTCTTTTATGTTCAAGCCGATGAGGTGGTTCATGAAAAATATCTGGATACGATAACCGAAACTTGTAAAACATACCTCAATATGCCCGAAGTCGAAGGTTTTTTGTTTCGATACAAACACTTTTTCGGCGATTACGACCACTATATCAAAAGCTACGGATGGTATCAGCATGAAATCAGAATTGTCAGAAATACAAAGGATATTATTTCATTCGCTTCGGCACAATCATTTAGGAAGTGTCCGAATTTCAACGGATTAGATTACAGAGATAAAACCGGAACTTCAAGTCTGAATGTCATTGCTATTGATGCCGAAATTTATCATTACGGTTGGGTTCGCCCGCCTGAATTGATGCAAAAAAAGAAAAAATCACTCGACACGATTCACAAAGGTCAGCAAACCGTCAACGAACTCTACAAAACACAAGCCGACTATTTTGAATACGGCGATTTGAATAAACTTGACAAGTTCACCGATACACATCCGAGTGTTTTGTCGGTTTGGATTAAAAAATTTAATTGGAAAGATAAACTGACTTACGGTAAACATATCGAACTTAATCGAAAAAAAATGAAGCACGAACGACTTAAAAGTAAACTCATTACCTTGACTGAAAGATACCTTTTTTTTGGAAAAAATGTGTTTGGATATTCAAATTGGAATATTTTGAAACCAAAGAAAACCCTAAAATAAGTTTGAACTCTAATGTAAAAAAATCGAATGAAAGATATAATTCAGCTTTTAAAATATGTAAAACCTTTTTGGAAATATGCCGTTTTAAGTGTAATATTTACGATACTTTCCGTGCTTTTCGGTTTATTTTCATACACAATGGTCATTCCGTTCCTGCAAATTTTGTTTGACAATACGCAGAAAGTAACAACATTCGTAGAATGGGATTTTACGCTCAATACGATGAAACACAACTTTTCGTATTATATCAGCAATTTAATTGTTACCAAAGGAGAATTGGCTGCCTTGCTTTTTGTCAGTATTTTGGTAGTTGTTGCCTCTTTTTTAAAAAACGTATTTCTCTATATATCAAGATATTATATTGTACCGATGCGCAACGGCGTAGCCTACAATTTGCAAGAAAGTGTGTTTAAAAAAATCATAAATCTGCCACTTAAATATTTTAACGAAGAACGAAAAGGCGACATTATTACCCGGTTTTCCAACGATATACATCAAATAAAACTATCAGTCAATGAGAATATTACCATGTTAATCAAAGACCCGATATCCGTCATTATTTCGCTCATATATTTGTTTACATTAAATTATCAGCTCACAATTTTAGTGTTAATTAGCTTACCCATAGTCGGTTTGCTTATCGGGCGTGCGGGACGAAGCCTCAAACGGCGTTCAATCAGAGGGCAAAAATTATTGGGGCAATTGGTGTCGGAAATTGACGAAACAATAACCGGAATGCGTGTCATAAAAGCATTTACTGCCGAACAAAAAGTTTCGACAAAATTTATGAAATCGAATCATCAATTCAAAATTTTGATGAACAAAGTTGAACGTACGGTCGCTTTATCGAATCCTTTAAGTGAATTCCTCGGAACCATTGTGTTGATTACGCTTATGTACGTTGGGGGTACGCTGATATTGAGTAGTAAAAGCACACTCACTTCCGAAGAGTTTATCGCATTTCTCATAGTTTTTTCTCAAATTTTAGTTCCGGCAAAATCCATAACTTCGTCGTATTACAACATCCGAAAAGCGAGCGGCTCAATCAGCAGAGTAAATGAAATTCTAAATGTGCAAGAAACAATTATTGAAAGTGATTCGCCTGTTGAAGTAACTGATTTTCAGAATAGTATAGAATTTCGTAATGTTTCGTTCAAATATGAAGATACTTATGTTCTGAAAAATATCAATCTAAAAATTGAAAAAGGAAAAACCATCGCCTTGGTGGGCGAATCGGGTTCCGGAAAATCTACTTTGGTTGATTTGATACCACGCTTTCACGATGTTTCAGAAGGCGAGGTTTTGTTTGACGGTGTAGATATTAAACATCTGAAAATAAAATCGTTACGACAATTTATGGGAAACGTAAACCAAGTCTCGATTTTATTTAACGATACCATCGAAAATAATATTGCTTTCGGTGTTAATACCTTTAACAGTCAGGAAGTTGAGGCTGCTGCAAAGGTTGCAAATGCGTATGAATTTATTGCAGAAAAGCCCGAAAAATTTGCAACGAACATCGGTGATTCCGGCGGAAAACTTTCGGGCGGTCAAAAACAACGTTTGAGTATCGCCAGAGCCGTGTTGAAAAATCCACCCATCATGATTTTAGATGAAGCAACTTCGGCACTTGATACTGAATCTGAAAAACTTGTGCAAGATGCTTTGGATAATTTAATGCAAAATCGAACGACTATTGTGATTGCACATCGTTTATCAACCGTTAAAAAAGCTGACGAAATTTGTGTTCTGAGCAAAGGCGAAATTACGGAGCGCGGCACTCACGATGAATTGTTGAGGCTTAACGGAACGTACAGAAAACTTCATGATTTGCAGGCGTTTTAGAAAAAATCCGGAAGATTTTGGATATTATTCCGAGATGTCGCTTAGACGTAAATTTAGTCTGAAATATATTTGGAAAGTATTGAATGAATGGTAATTATATTTGTTGATGCTTACAATACTCCGTTAAAAATTTCTGTAACCTATTAAAAAACAATCAATTAGGGTAAAAAAAGTTTCGTAAATATTTGGTTAAAAGCCTGAAAATCATTATCTTAGAGGATTTTTCCATAAATCTGTTCAAAATATGATTTTCGAGGCTATATTAAGCGTTAAAACATTGATAATCAATGGTTTACCAACAGCACCTAACTCAACCAAATTATC
>DYOJ01000182.1 GCA_020720705.1 Acetofilamentum sp. | reverse complement strand
GAATGTTTTTAGAAATTCTGTTGAAATTCAATCGAAATTCAATTGAAACGATAAAAAACAACAACAAAATGACAATTGAATGACAATACATTCAATTGAATAAACAGCTATAATCTACATAAAATCAAATATTTAAACGTTTTCTTGCAAACACAAATTATAATTGTTATCGCTTGAAGATTTTGTCAGTCAAACTTGAATATTTTATATTCTTCGACATATCTATTTGCAGCAAAAACAAAGGTTTTGACTGATAAGCGTTCGGTTTGGCCTCCGGCAACGATACAACACCGGAAACTGCGATGTTATTACTGCTGATTTTGACGGCTTTAAATCCGATGACACTATCAGTGCTCGAAAACAGCTTAAATTCAGCAACTTTACTTTCTGCATCAATTTCAACAGATAAAATATTACGTTCTGCTTCTGCCAAGTATAATTTTTCATCGGTTCCGATATAGCTTTTGCAATTAAAATACACAAAAATATCATCGTCCGACTTATACAAATCAAAAACCGTGCCTTGAACGGCAAGTTTTACGGGTAAGGGCAGTGTTGTATCCGTAGTTTTAATCCTGTAAACCTCGAAATTTTGAATATTTGATTCATTTTCAGTTTGTTCGGAAAGAACCATCATGGTTTCGTCGTTTAAGGCGTCATAAAGCAGAGCTGTGCACTTTAGTCCTGTTTCAAGAGTGAAATAATCGGTTTGTTTACCGTCCGAACTCAACTTTGTAAGCGTAATGCTTGCCGGAGCATCGCTTGTTTGGGTACAAAATACGGCTTGATTTTCGTTTTCGGAAACAGCAGTAACAACTCCGATTTTTCCTGCTGTCAAACTACTGACAGTTCCGAGGCTGTCTGCTATTGCGAAAAATGCTGTTCTGATACCGGATTTTAGTTTGTATCCGCCTATGAAATAACCTGTTGCATTTTTTTCAAACACTGTAAGATAACTCCCGTTTTCTGTAGTTCCGTCTTTTGGTTCGGGTATCAACAATTCGGTTTTATGTTTGAACGTAATATGTTTAGGAACAATAGGATAGCGTGTATCGTACACTCTATTTCGATATCGTTCAAAAACTAAATCCTGATTATTCTTTAAAAATATTTTTTGTCGCGGAATATAGTCTTTTAAACCTGTCAATCCGTTAAAAGTTTGCAGGTAAAATTTTTGATATTTTTGGATATTTTTGGCAGAAATCCGACTTTCTGTCAGGTTGAGTAAGGAATCTGTTTCGGCTTGTTTTTTTAAATATTTTTGAACAAACTCTGTATGCGATTTTAGGCTGACCTTGTAGGTAGATTTTGGCTGATTTGCACGCGTACGAAAAAGTGTTTGCAACTCAATTTGAGCTTCGCGATATCGAAACAGTGCCGTTAGCAAGGATTGCGGGTCAAACTTTTCGATTTTATACACAAATTTTTCATCCAAATTATAAGGACTAAAACCATCGGAATAGGATTCTTTTTCGAGTGCTTTTAGTTTCGATTCCATCTCCGAAAATACGGTTTGCAGGTCTGTTTTATTGGTTGAAACATTTTTACTCATCGTTTCCTTTACATTTTTTACCCATGCGGAGTAGTCCCAAATTACAATATCATTTTTCAGAAAATTTGTTTGGGTTAAACCGTCAAGTCTGTATGTTTCAATAGATTTAAGTGTGTAATGTTGGTTATAATTTTTTATCGGAAATCGGTCTAAAACTGCTCTGTATTTTTGGAAATAATACAACGAAGAATCAAACGCCGTGCTGATTGTATTGAGTTTAACAATGAGTTCGGGGTCTTCGCTTAAATAGATATTTTTGATATTTGTGTAATCGTTATTAATTTCCTTAAAATTACTGACACAATGATTGTAATACTCAACGGTTTTTTCAAAATATGAAGTTATTTCGTTGATATTTTTTTCATATTCAACCATTTCGTCTGCTTTTTTGGTAACAAAAACGTTGACCTCTTCGAGTGTTAATTTTTTATCGGCAGGTATTATTCCTGCATTTTCATAATATTCTCTATTGCCTTTACTTTCCTCTTTAAGTTTAAGTTCACATAAACCATAATAAAGCCTTGTTTTATCGGCAAAGAAACGCACTAAACGAGGTTCGGTAAGGGGGTCATAATCTTTTGCCCAATATTCGGCGATTAACGCAAGTTGAAAATACGCATTGGCAAATTTCGGATCTTGCTTTTGGAAAGCCAACAATAAGGAATACGATTTATCCAAGTTGTTCTGCAACACAACCTCATGCACTCTGCTGTATTTTAATTGACGCTGGGCAGTCAGTTGAAACGACAACATCAAGCTTAGAACTATTATCCAAATTGATTTCATGAGTCTATATTTTTTATTTAAAAGGTCAAAAATTTAAAAAAGTAATTAATGAATCCTATCCGAAAAGGCGAAACAGACCACTAATTCACGAATTATTACGAATATATGTTAATGTAACTTATTGTTATTATGATATTTATATAATTTTGTATTCTGTATAATTTTTTTAAAAAATACTTTTCGGAGTGGAATCATTATTATGTTTTTTTTCAAACTGCCATCCGGAAAAAAAGTTAAGATTTCGATACACAATAATCAACTAATAATCAAATACTTGTATCAACATTAACTCTGAACTATAAACCGTAAACAGTATAACAAACGACTCACGAAATCCTAATCTAAACGAGTTTACTCCGTAATTTCAATAACTTTTAGTTCAACCCTCCTGTTTAAGGCTCTGTTTTGGTCTGTGTTGACCGGTTTAAAAGCCGGCGCATATTCTCCGTATCCCTTAGCTATAAGTTTTTCGGATTCAATACCTTGCGTGGTTAAATACCGTGTAACGGAAGCGGCTCGTTTGTCGGAAAGTTTCAAATTGTAGGTATCCGAGCCTACGTCATCCGTGTGGGCAGAGATTTCTATTTTAAGTTGGGTATTGATTTTGAGTAATTCCAAAAGTTGATTCAATTCCGTATAAGAGCTTTCGTTCAGTTCGGCGGAGTTCGATTCAAATATAATGTTATTGAGTTTGATAGTTGTTGCGGTTGTCAATGGGGTAAGTTTTGCATCCACTTTTCTCTTGCGGCGCTCGTCGCTTAAATCCAAAGTTGTATTGTAAAACGCATAGCCTTTTGGGGTTACATTTATTTCGTAACGTTCGCCGTCTCGCAGTTTAATTTTAAGTTTACCGTCTGAATCCGTTTTTTCGGTGGTAACGATTTTTTCGTTTGTGCTCAAATTTGTTATCGTAATTTCAGTTTCAATACCCTCGCCGCTAAGTTCGTCAGTCAGGCTGATTTCTATTTCGGCTTTTCCGACTGCGAGTTCAATATCGCGCTCAAATTCATCGAACACAACAACATCACTCAAATCTAATTCAAAACCGGAACTTATGTAATGTTTGTGCGAAGCCTCAAACCGATATGCCGGTCCGAGCGGAAGTGTAAACCGGAACCGTCCGTCTGAAAGCTTTTCGGGTTTTACGGGTTCGGGCGCTCCGGTATTGACATTTGTTACTTTAATTTCAGCGTTCAAAGGTTCGTATATCTCAGCGTCATAGATATTTAAAATTAAACTGACTTTTGAATACAATTGAACATCAAAAACCTCAGTGGTATTTTCCTTCAACCCTTTCGTATCAATATTTTTGAACGTATGTGAGTATCCTTCCGCATGAAAATCAACACGATAGTTTCTTCCTTGCGGCAATGTCAGACTGTATTCTCCCGTAATATCATCGTTTTGGTATTCGGCGAGTATCACCGAGCTGCCGGGGTCTATCAGTTTGATGGTTGATTTTAACGGAATATTTGTATTGAGGTCTGATATTTTTCCTTTAACGAACAGGATTTTGTCTAACTTAAAACGCGTAGGCAATTGTCCCTGCCAAATATAATGCGGGTCTTTATCTCGCGTACCTTCTGCACGTTGAAAATAAATATTGTTGTTCACATCAACAGTCGGGTACATATCGTCTTCGGGCGTGCTGAATTCTGTAACTAAAATCGGACTCAACCAAACATTTTTTTCAACTTCTTTGGCATAATAAATGTCGGTGCCGGTATTTCCGTCGTTTCTGACCGAGCGCATAAAAATTGTCTTACCGTCCGGCATAATCCGCGGGGCGCGGTCGCACCCGTCGTTTACGGGTTCGGGCAAAGCTTTTGCCTCCGTCCAAACTCTGTCAATACGTTCGGAGCGATATATCCGATAGCAATCAAAACGTTTAAGTTCATCATTCTCAATATGTCGAGCAAAATAGAGTGTTTTTCCGTCAGGCGAAATGCTTGGGTCGGTTTCGTGAGCTTTACTGTTTACAATAGTCGGTAGCGGTTCGGGTTTTTGCCAAACACCGTTTTTTTTGTGGGTATGCCAGATATTTGCCGATGAATCTTTATATTGATAAAAAACACTGAAATACAGTTCGGTAGCATCGTGGTTATACGCCGGAGCTTGGAAAAGACAGCGTAAAGAGTCTGAATCTAAAATGTTTATAATGTCAATTTTTGCGGGCATGCTCCAGTTGCCGTCTGCATCCTTGAAGGTTTCGTACATTCGAGTTCTTTCATCTTCCATACGCACAAAAACCAACTTATCGCCGGCATAATTTATGTATGGCGATGTTGAACGCGTTTGCGGAAAATTAATTGTTTCCTGCATTTTTTTTATATCCTGCGAAAACATTACTTTTGTCAAAAACAGCAACAAAGCTGTGCATAACAAGCGAATTGTGAGATGATAGTTCATACGGTTTCTCTCTCAAATAGTTTGGGGCAAAAGTATCAATTTTTTGTATAAATTCACAGAAAAATATGTTGAATATTTTACACGAAGATAATCATTTGATAATCATAAACAAAGCCTGCGGCGATATTGTGCAGGGCGATGCTACCGGTGACATCCCGCTCAGTGAGCATGTAAAGGCTTATTTGAAAGTTAAATACAACAAACCCGGAGACGTATTTCTCGGCGTAACTCACCGTATTGACCGCCCCACGAGCGGCATCGTAATTTTTGCACGCACCGGAAAAGCACTTGCTCGCCTGAATGAAATGTTCAAAAACGGAGACATCCGAAAAACATATCTCGCCGTAGTGGACACCTTGCCGCCCAAACAGTCTGATACTCTGGTGCACTATCTCACTCGAAACGAAAAGCAAAATAAGTCTTATGCACATCCCAAAGCAATTATCGGCTCAAAAGAAGCACGCTTATCTTACAGTCTGACAGCAAGTTCAGAACGTTTCCATTTACTTGAAATACAGCTACATACAGGAAGACACCATCAAATTCGCGCCCAACTTGCGGCAATAGGTTGCCATATCAAAGGTGATTTGAAATACGGATTCCCGCGCTCCAATCCGGACGGCGGAATTCACTTGCACGCATGGACTACAGAATTTACGCACCCCGTAAAACAGGAAAAAATAAAAATAATTGCCCCGCCTCCGGAGGATAGTTTATGGAACGTTTTTCGCACGGATTTATATTAGATTTAAGACATCAGATTACAGACAACAGAATCTAAAATATTGTA
>DYOJ01000868.1 GCA_020720705.1 Acetofilamentum sp. | reverse complement strand
GAGCGTGACGCTCCGCCAAACGTGTGTGGGCTGACTAATTGACGAAGTGAATTGAGAATTATCCGGTTTTTCTGTTTAAAAAAGTCTTTACAACAAAAAAATCGTAACTTTGTAATATTAAATATAACACAAGGACATCATGAAGTTTGTTGATATAAAGAACGATATAGCATTTCGCAAGATTTTCGGGAATGAGACTAAAAAGGAGATTCTCATTTCCTTTCTTAATGCTGTGCTTGATTTACCGGAAGGTAAAAAAATAAACGAGATTGAGATAAAAAATCCGTATCAATTACCTGAAATTAAGGACTTAAAAAGTTCAATACTTGATGTAAGAGTAACGGACGAAAGACGTATTTCGTATATTATTGAAATGCAAGTAGAAGAGCCGGACGGTTTTGATAAACGCGTTCAATATTATACATCAAAACAATATTCATCGCAAATTGATAAAGGTGATGATTACCCGAAATTAAATCAAGTAATCTTTATCGGTATTCTTGATTTTGATTTCTTTGACGATGATGACGATTTTATTACCAGACACAGGACCGTAAACGTAAAGACACAAAAATGTACATTTAACGGTATTGAATACAATTTTATTGAATTACTCAAATTTAAAAAAGAATTAAAAGATTGTATTACGCTTATAGATAAATGGATTTATTTCATAAAAAATGCACCAAATCTTGATGTTATACCCGCAGATGTAAATGATGAAGGTCTGAGGCAAGCATACAAAGACGCAGAGCGTCATAATTGGACAAAAGAAGAATTAGAAGCGTATATTTATGCAGAACTGAGGCGACAAGATGAAAAGGGTAAAATGACCAAAGCAGAAAAAAAAGGGAGAAATGATAGAGAAATAGAAATTGCAAAAAAATGTTTTAACAAAGGATTGTCAATTCAAGATACGGTTGATTTAACTGGTTTATCAGTTGAACAAGTTGAGAATATATATAATGATATGAAAATCAGCCACTAATATACACAAAAAAACGACCGCCGTTTGCCAAAGGCTGTGCGCGACGTTCGACGGCGTGCTGTCATATATGCCGTTGCGCAACTTCCTATTAC
>DYOJ01000181.1 GCA_020720705.1 Acetofilamentum sp. | reverse complement strand
AGTTTTTTCAGTTTTGATATTTGATTTTATTTGTTAAAATTATAGGTTCCTTTTTTGCAATTTTACGTATTTATCTATATGAAATTCAATATTTTGTATGTTCAATTTTCAGCTTTATCTATTTTGGAAAAATTGATTGTTATAAATATCTTGAAACAATCAAAAAAAGTTTATTTTTACATATTAGACTTCTTGCGAAACTACAAAATTATTAAAAATAAATTATATCTTTGCAATTAAAAACAATAAAAAAATGCAATTATGAGTCCGGTCTAAAAAGCCATCAAAAACGAAGAGTTAAAATACAATTACTTGATTACTAATGTTTTATGATATTCAATTTAAAAATACAACTATCTGATAAACAATGAATTGTGAATTTCAATATACTTTTACGACCTTTTTAGACCGAACTCAATTATGATTTAAAAACACTTTCGCAAGAAGTCTATTAAATAAATAACATAATTTAGAATTTCTTTAAATTTATAGTATTGAAACGGAAATAGAGCAAAAAACGCTTGATTATTATATTTTTATGCTATGTTAAGTGATTATAAAACAATACATTCTATATTTTCTACTATAAACTGTTAGTAACAATATTTATAATTTGATATGAGTGCTGTAACCATTAAAAATTTTGCCGAACACTTGGCAACCCCGACAGTTAATTTAAAACTTGCCAAAGCAATTACAGAATTTGCTGAGAATCAATTTTTAAATCCGGAGCAATTACCGGATGTCGTGTGGAGGTTGTTTTTAAATCGAACGCGAAAACAAGATTTTATTGACGCGCTTGAGTCTTACGAATTGCGAATTTGGTGGGCAGATGTTGTTTTTAAAGTAATTCAACATACGAATTTCAATCTCGCAGATATGTTTGTGCAACGCACTGTGGAGCATCCCGATAAAATTTTGTTTCAAGATATGTCTTTAGCTCGTCCGGCAAAATGGACATATTCTCAAATTTCTATCTACACACAACAAATAGCAACATTTCTGTATTCGATTGAAAAACAGCCTCGTGTAGCCTTATTTTTAGAAAATTCTGTGGATGGTGCTTCGGCAGATATAGCTTGTTTGTCTTTTGGGATTTTTGTAACTCCGCTAAACGTTCATTTCAATGCAGAAACTCTGGCATATATTTTTAATCTGTTGAAAATCAATATTGTAATTAGCGATAATGCCGAGCATTTATCTCTTGTACTGCATGCACAACAAAAAACAGAGCATCACTTTACGACTATCGTAACAGATGCCGATGTTGCCGTAAATGCTGATTTTCTGTTACAGCGCGAAGCCAAAAAAATCACACCCGAACAAGCCGAAAACTACCTTGCAAATATTCCTAAAAAACCTGTAAATCAAGTAGCTACAACAATGTTTACCTCCGGTAGCACAGGCATGCCTAAGGGGGTATCGTTTTCGATATACAATATAGTCAGCAAACGCTTTGCTCGCGCTGCTGCATTACCACAAACGGGTGTAAATGAAATATTTATCTGCTATCTGCCTTTATTCCACACATTCGGTAGGTATTTAGAAATGACCGGTGCCATGTTTTGGGGCGGAACTTATGTGTTTGCCGGAAATCCTTCGGCGGCTACATTGTTAAATCTTTTCCCAAAAATTAATCCTACAGGTTTTATCAGTGTTCCTGTTCGCTGGCAACAGCTTTACGACCAGTGTATTAAGGAGACCGAAAAATTGGACTCAGAGGAAAAACGACAAGAAATAGTCCGAAAAGTTGTAGGCAAGAATTTACATTGGGGTTTATCTGCTGCCGGTTATCTCGACCCCAAAGTGTTTCGATTTTTTCAGCGCAACGGCGTATCTCTCAACAGCGGATTCGGAATGACCGAAGCAACAGGCGGTATTACCATGACTGCTCCTTGGGAATATGAAGAAAATTCAGTCGGGAAACCTCTGCCCGGCATGATGACTCGCCTCACTCACGAGGGCGAGTTGGAAATTAAAAGTCATTATCTTGCAAGATATTTGGAAGACGCTGGTCCGGACGACCTTATCCCTTATCCGCATCAAGATGATTATTGGTTGCCGACAGGAGACATTTTTAAAATTGCAGAAAATGGTCAGCATCAAATCATTGACCGTGTAAAAGACATCTACAAAAATAGTAAAGGACAGACCGTGGCACCCGGTATTGTCGAGAAGAAATTTGTTGCTGTTCCGGGTATCAAACGAACTTTTTTAGTCGGAGACGGCAAACCCTACAATGTTTTACTCATTGTGCCGGATTTTGACGATTCGTTGATGACAAGTGCCTCCGAATCTTTTAATTCACAAGAGTATTTTCATCAAATCGTGATGACAGCCAACCGAGATTTGGCTCCTTATGAGCGCATCATTAATTTTTCTGTCATAGACAGAGATTTTACTGCCGAACACGGCGAACTAACCGCAAAAGGCTCGTTCAAACGTAAAGCGATTGAAGCCAATTTTAAAGAATTAATTCAAGAACTTTACAAAAGTGATATTATCGTATTGAAAGTCAATGATATACCTGTGAAAATTCCGCGTTGGTTTTTCCGCGACCTCGGCGTTTTGGAGAGCGATATTATTGTGAACGACGGAAAATTATACAATAAACAGAACTCTAAAAGTCTGACAATCAAACCACACCGTCTTGAGAATACCATTACCGTCGGCGATTTGGCTTACACTATAAATAACGGCACCGTAGATTTGGAGCGTATGGTTCGACAACCTAAACTTTGGCTCGGAAATCCGGAGTTAATTCGGTTTTCACCTTGCAAAGAAAGTTTTGATTTGCCGCTAAAGCATTATTCTGGCCAAGTTTTTTTGCCGGATGAGCCACGACACATTTATAATCAGGCACAAATGCCCGTTATCAGCGGAATCCGTAACAGCGAATTGATATTTCTCAATAACTTACTTTCCGAAATATTGCATCATAGCTCTGATACTGCTTTGCGCAGTTTGTTGCAAATTGAAAAAATGTTTGCCGATTTCGACAAAACAAAAGCTGATGCCATTCGCCGGAGAATTGAAGCGCTTGATTGGCACGAGGACGAAAAGATACGCGTAAACGCTTATCGCATTCTGCTTGCCGAAGACCCGCAACCTGATTATTCTGAGGTTATTCCGGCTTTTATTAATTCCGGAAAATCATTTATCACAGAGGAATCCGTCAAAGAAATCGCACGCTCCGGTTTCGGACGTAGCCAATTGGATGCCCTGCGAAAGCGATTATACGCATATCGCATCGGGCTGATATGGCCCGCCGACAAACAAAGAATCAAACATTTTGAAAATATTTTCAAGCTACTTTACAATTTTGGGGTCGAAAATCCTAATTATTACGGAGTTATACGCTCGGAATTTGCCTGTTGGATACTCCTGAAACAAGACCCCGAGTTGTCAAAACGTGCAAAATTATATTTTGATAAATTGTATAAAGGATTCACAAAATCTATCACTGAAAACTCTCACAAATACGAACGTGCAGAATGGGAAAAACGTATCGTTTTTGACGAAGGAATCAATTTAGATGACCAATACGAAATCATTTCAAAACTATCAAGTACCCATTTTTTAAAACAAACTATTTCGACAGTGTTTGATGGACATGTGTTTGATTTAACGCAAGTTATTCAATCAGGTATTTGGATTTCGCGTGTTAAAAGTTTTCGGGCAACAAAACATTATCGCCTCAGCATACGCACAAAACAAGGTATGCACTTTGATGTTTATATCGTGTTGGATAAAAAAATAAATACTCCGCAAGGGCTGGAAACTCTCTATCGAACGATTGCACTGAGCGGACACCCGAACGGTAACCCGGTTATTGCTGAGTTTGGTTGCACAAATCCGGTCGAGGGCATCGTTTCGTCACGCTATCTAAACGAACTCACGGCTTGGGATAAAATTCGTGCAGTTGCTGAATTACAAGATGCCGGATACATCGAAGAATTTAACATCTGGCGTAAATTGTTTATCCGTGCAATGGCTACATTTTATCGGGCTTGGGATAACACCTGTCGGAGTATCTTACCCGGATTTATATCGCCGAGCAATGTTGTTTTACCTGAAAATGATTTTTCGGATAATACAAAAGTTGTTTCACTTTCGGGTTGGAAAGAATCCGAAACTATCTTACAACTTGTGCTGGCGATGTTTCGGAATTTTTACCAAAAAACCGAAGCTCATTATCCCGGTTTGCGTAAACATCTCAAACGCTCGTGGATGTACCATGCCGTTGTGGAAACCTTCGGAGAGACAAACGCTCTGGAATTACTGCAAAATTTATTGGTCGAACTTGATAATTACACCGATAAATCCGAACGTGATATTGCCGAAATACGTGAACAACTGTTAAAATATATCGAAGGCTTTGATAATTCAATCTATCTTCCTTTGGCTCTGTTTAATGCCATTGACAGATACACACATTGGAGGCGAAAAAACAAAACCGCGCGTGCCAAAGCACAAGAGCAAACCATCGCTGAATTGTTTGAACTCTACAAACTCGACCGCTATCCGGATTTGGTGCGATATAAATTTTATAGAGAAACCTATTTTGCAGAAAGCACACCGGTTATTTTAGAAAAATTTGATGTTCTGCTTGGTAAAATGAGTGCAGACCCATCTGTGTTACCCGTTCAACTTATTGAACTGTCGGAACTTAACTCTATAATTACGGAAGAAACCGATTTGCGTTTGTTTGGCAAAATGGTGTTCCCGACCATTCGCGAAGAACAAAAGATAGACCTCATTATTGCATACTCCGCTGTGGAAGAGCATGTGGTTATTCGTACCACTTTGAAGGACAAAAACGAAGTGGAATACACCATGCGCGAACCCGCAGACCCGTCCGAGGTCGGGGCTTTATACCGCTTGTTTTATAAAGAAAATTATCCGAAAGAAATCTCAAAAATGGACAAACATTTTGTGGTAACAGATGCCAACGAGCAAGTGATTGCCGGGCTTTGCTACAAAATTTTGGACGACCGTATTGTGTTGATAGACGGTATGGCAGTTACTTCGCCCTTGCATAACAGAGGCTTAGGTTCTGCAATGATGTCGGATTTTTTCTCGCGGATGAAAGCCACCGGTGTTCGCCTGATTAAAGCTCATTTTTTGTTCGGAAATTATTATATGAAACACAATTTTGTGATAGACAAAAAATGGGGTGCGCTTGTGAAAGAATTATAATCATAAGTTGTGCTTGTAAGAAAACACATAACACATTGAAATTATTTATGTTATAGGAATATTACGACTTGAATGTTTTATGAAATTCTGTTGAAATACGGTAGAAATTCAATTGAAACTAAATATAAAGCTACTAATGACTACTTAATGACTATTTTTGACTACTATTTGACAATACTTTCGATTGGAAAAAAGAGTTTAATTGACCTAATATCAAGTATTTATACGTTTTCTTACAGACACTATTTAGTTCTACTTTCGAAGTCAGGCAAGTTTGCGAAAAGCGTGGACGCTTTTCGCATTTTTTGTATGCATTTAACGTCCACGCTTTTCGCATTTTTTGT
>DYOJ01000180.1 GCA_020720705.1 Acetofilamentum sp. | reverse complement strand
ATGAATTTGTGGATATTTTGCTTGCAAACAATCCGGCGGCATTTTATACGGTTGAGGATGTAAAGCAGGTAAACGAAGGCTATATCGGCGGCGGGAGAAAAACATCGTTCTTCCGCAGATGGGGCTGGTTGAAAATTTTTGATTCAAACTTTTATGATTTTGAGAAACCGATATTTTTACTGTTTTAAAAAACTTTTATACTTTTACGGCTAAAATCGTTTTTTTATGAGATTTTTCAGCACCATTGCACTTCTACTTTCGGTCGTTAATTTTACATCGGCACAAATCATTGATACCGAAATGTATCTTAAAAAAGAGTTTTTGAACGGCAAGGGAGATACTTTGCGTTACCGACAAATGAATCCGCTCATAGATTTTTCTGATTGTGAATCGGGAAAAAAATATCCGCTCGTGATATTTTTGCACGGAGCGGGCGAGCGTGGTAACGATAACGAAAAACAGTTAATTCACGGCTCGAAATTATTTTCAAACATCAAAAACAGAATTGATTTTCAGTCGTTTGTAATATTTCCGCAATGTCCCGAAAACAACCGATGGGTTGAAGTGGATTGGAAATTACCGGCACATGATATGCCTGTGAATCTGTCAAAAAATTTGGAATTGGTCATGAATTTACTCGACGAACTCATTGCTGCTTATCCGATTGATACCAACCGGATATATGTTGCCGGCTTGTCCATGGGCGGTTTCGGCACTTGGGATTTAATTTCGCGTTATCCCGAACGGTTTGCGGCGGCTCTGCCCATTTGCGGCGGTGGTGATGTCAAACAAGCCGGACGTTTGGTGGGTGTACCGATATGGACATTTCACGGAGGCAACGACAAACTTGTACTTACGCAACGCTCACGCGATATGGTTGATGCTCTAAAAAAAGCCGGCGGCAGTCCCAAATATTCCGAATATCCGGGTGTAGGGCACGATAGTTGGAACAAAGCTTTTGCCGAACCGGAACTTTTAAAATGGCTTTTCTCACAATCAATGATAAATAGAAAATAAATGCGCGCACTTTGGCAATTTGTAAGCATAATCACCATCGGGCTTATCCTGATAACCGTTTACTCTTTTGTAGAAATTGAGTTCAATCTCGGAAATATCACCGTAAAAAAATCAGGTGTAAAAAAATATCTTTTTTTTTCCGATTCGATTGAAACAATTGAAGTTCAGAATATTGCTCATATCGAAGCCGCTCAATCTGCGGACAGTGTCGTTGTTGATTCATCAGCACAACATATTTTGCTTATCGGAGATTCAATGCTCGAAGGGTTAATGCTTCGCATGCGCGATTATGTTGAATATAACGGACATACAATGAAAACCGTCATTTGGTACAGTTCACAAACCTTATGGTACGGCACTTCAGATACTTTAGCTTACTTTATTCGTAAGGAAAAACCGACTTTTGTATTTCTTTCTTTGGGTTCAAACGAACTGTTTATTAGAGATATTAAAAATGCAAGGAATAAATATGTGAAACGAATTGTATCTCAAATGGATACCTTGCCGTTTGTATGGATAGCTCCGCCAAATTGGAAAGACGATACAGGTATAAACGACTTAATTTTGGAGAATGTAGGAACGGGACGATATTTTGAATCTAAAAAGTTAAAATACAAACGAGGAAAAGACGGCGCGCATCCCACAAGAGCCTCCGCAGTTGTTTGGATGGATTCTATCGCCTCATGGATGCGTAATGAGAGTGCCTATCGTATAAAAATGGATGTTCCCGATAAACGCTCAAAAATATCTGCCAATACCACTCTATTGCAACCCAAAAAATAGGAATTTCGCTCTATTTTAGACTGTTTACGGCTTACCGTTGAGAGTTTACATGTAGTATAAATGTTACTGAGCAATTTCAGATACAGTTCAGTTTATTTGTTTAATCCGTTTAATTTCCATAAATTTCCATTGAATTTCCATTGAATTTCCATTGAATTTCCACTGAATTTCAACTGATTGATTATATGTTTTTTGCGATAGCTTCAATCGCTTTTGCATAATCTCGGTTCGTTATTGAGCCGCTGTTTTCAATAAACATCACATTGTTCCACTCCTTATCAATTTGCTCCCAGTAGCCGGTTTTTGGGGCAAACAAAACTAATCTGGCAGATTTTGAAATTTTAGACCACTCGGCAGTCAGTCCTGCAAAATCAGCAGGCACTTTTGCCGGTATTTTCGAGACAGATTTTCGGCGAGGGTCATCCAGGGCAATTGCATCTGCATCTGTCCACAGCACAACAATTTGACGAATATGTTTGCCTGTAATGTTCCAATCGGACATCACCGAGAGCGATAAAGCCTCCAAGCCGGATTCAGGCGTGTCGCCGCCGCCGTCAGCATAAGCATCTTTGAGTGCACGTTTGTAGTCCTTTGATTTATCGGGCATTATGAAAAACGGAGACTCGGTCATTGGTTTACTGTCTGAATAATAATCGCGGAACACCACTACGCGAACTTGCATTTTTTCGGTATATTTATCGTGTTCGAGCATTGCCTCTTGCAGTTCGGAATAAAACTTTTCCGCTTTGCTTTTTATAGCATTCAGCAATCCGCCCATACTGCCGGTTGCATCCATACACATCACAATATCAAGTGAATACTCGAAAGGTTTAAGTTTAAGGGTTCTTAAATTTTGGTCTGATTTTGCTTTTGGATACACGGTATTAAGGCTGTCGTTATAATATCCGTCTTTTGAGCCGTGCAAGTAAATTTTGTCTGCATGTGCCATGAGTTTAAACACAGCGCGTCCCATGGTGTCTGTTGTGGCTGAATAGACCGTATCTTTTCCCAAATAACTCACAGTCAGTTTTACGGTTGCAGCCGGAATCTTAAAGTCCGGTTTGCGCATACTGACCGTTTCTACGACAAACTCCTCATAAGATGTTCGAATCCATAATTCGGCAAGTTCTCCTTCAATATCACGGAGTTTATCTGTACGTGTGTCATGCGTAACTCCACCACTTATTGCAGAACCTGTTATTCGGTAATCATTAATGCTTTCGCCCAACATAAGTTGCCAAATTCGTTTACCTTTCACACGGAAATGAGCTTCGCCGTCAACGTCTGTGATGTCCGATTTTTCGAGGTCTCTGCCTTTATCGTCTGTGTAGCTCATGGTTACCGTAATATTTTCGACAGGCAATCGAGTGTGCTCGTTTTTGACGATGTAATCCGCACTACCGTTTATCCGAATCAACAATATCAAAGGTATCAGCAACAAAAGTAAACACCACAAACAACGAGGTTTAACCATGATATGATATTCATCCGCATTGCTTTTGTATGTGAGGGTTTTACCGGTTTTGTGTTTTGTATTATCGAATATTTCAAACACGCGCGTTTTATATCGCCAACTCCAAGGCACTTTGTGTTTGTTGTAATGCACGACATAAGGTACAGTCTCGGAAGTATTTACGGCAGGGTTTGTGAACACGACAAACCCCTCGGCATTGGTATTGTCCGAAATGGTATAAGGTTGTTTAAAAATATCGGTTTTTATGTCGGCAAGCGGATTTTCCTTTTTATCAATAATTTTAATTTTCAGAAACCTATCTTCAATCACGGGCGGAATGATAATTTCAGGTTTCGGAATGATAATGTCGTGATGGTTTTGTAATTTGTTTGCACTGCAAGTGAAGGTATGTATATGTTTTCGTTCTCCGTCAATGTTCTGAAAAGCACTTATTTTGGTGTTTTGCGCAATATCTTTGAGCAACATTTTAGCTTGAGCATCGGAAGTGAGGGTTTTTGCCTCCTCTTCGTATTCAAATGTGAAGGTTGAATTGGGGATAATCTCGCCTGTATCGTATTTTACGGTGAATACCATATCGAAATACGGTTTTACGACTACAATATACAGCGGTCTTCCGTCACATAAGTAGTTTTGCAAATTTACTTGTTTACCGTTAATGGTTTGATAGGCTACGAACGGAGTTGCAATATTTACCAATCCGAAATCAATTCGTGCCGAGGCGTCAGAGGTGTTTTCACGTGCGAGGTCGTTATAAACAATGGTAACGGTTTCGTTGGGGGCAGGCGTGCCGTCGGGGTGTTGAGTTTCAAACACAACAGGTACCGGGAAATTTTCACCAATCATTATTTGCGTAGGCGGGCTGTCGGCAGCATCGGATACCGTGCCCCAATTGGAAACCACAATTTTGTCGCCTTGTGCAGTTTTAACAATAAAGATGTCGTTATCTGACGGGACAGTGCACAAATTATCTATCTCGCTCAAAAAAACACTGTTTTTCGGAAACGCTGATTTTAGCTGCACCGCTGCTATTCGCAAAGTCATTTTAGCTTGATTGCGTTCAGTTTCGCTTAGTTTTCCGAAAGTCGAAATTGTGCCGGATAAGGGTGTCCGCCAAACAATGTTTTGTCCGGCAACTATCGGTTCGGCAAAAAAAGTAAATGCTTCGTTTTGCGATAGTTCTTGTTGCAATTTTTTAAATCGAAGTGCATAATCGTTTGCCGTTCCGACAAGAAAACGCAACATATTTGTACGACTTTGAGCGAGATTTTGCATTATCAACAGCATTATGACCAAAAAAAATATTTCGGTATGATTATTAAGCAAAAATACACAAAAAATCGTAAAAAAATAAAAATCGTAAAAATGTTTTCAAAAGCGAGCAGAAGAATTTAACAAACCGAACATTCGTAGGCATACTACAATTCACGTTGCATTTCGATTCTGTCATCGTTGCTGATTTTTAGTTTGATATGGCGTAAATGGTCTTTTATTGTGTGCGGACTTTTCCCGGTTTCGGATGCAATGTCGTTTATAGAAAAATATCCGAACAGATAGGGTATCAATTGTTGTTCAGCCAAAGTTAAACGTCCGACTATGCTTGGATTTAACGGATAATAGTTATTTTTTGAACTCGGAAATGAGATATAAGGCTGTTCGTAATAGTCTGATTTATTTTTTTCCAGCACAAATAAAACCAACCAAATCGCTCCGTTTACATCAGTTTCGAGAACTTTCACCGAAACTCGACTCATTCCGAACGAATTATCTCGCAACCTTAGTCTTAGCGTGTAAAAAAGCATAAGGTCGTTGCGTTTGTCAGGGTCAATATTTAAAACAGAGCCGAATGCCCAGTGGTGGATGCGATGCAAAATTGGCAAATCATCCGGATGAATTAAATTGTTAAACGCTGTATATGGTTCGTTTGAGGTTGTGTCGAGTAAATATTTTTGTTCAAAATATGATACCGGTCTAAAAAGGTCGTAAAAGTATATTAAAATTCGCAATTCATTGTTTATCAAATAGTTGTATTTTTAAATTGTATTTCATAAAACATTAGTAATCAAGTAGTTGTATTTTAACTCTTCGTTTTTGACGGCTTTTTAGACCGGACTCAAAAATATAATTTTTTTTTATTAATTTTGCACTTTCGCAAGATGTCTATTCTAAGGGCGAATGTTTTTACAAACCATTGAAAACAAACAAATTACAAATTTTCAATCATGAATTACAAATTATTTTTACTTGGCACATTGTTGCTAACGGCAACAAGTTTAG
>DYOJ01000179.1 GCA_020720705.1 Acetofilamentum sp. | reverse complement strand
ATTTTCACATTTTCACATTTTCACATTTTCAGTATTTAAGAATCATTTTGGTTATATGTTTAGTCGTTTATTCGTTTAAAGTTCAACTAAATAGTCTGGTTTTCAGTCCTTTTTTAAACAATTAAACAAATCACCAAATAACCAACAGTTTGAAAATTTGTAATATTCGCTTTGCCAAATAATTACCGTTTATCTTATTTCGAACTCCCGTTATGTAGATTATTTATATCCAATTGATTACAAAAAGTAAATTCGTAATAATTCGTGAATTGGTGGTCAATTTCGACTTTTCGGAACGTGCTCATCTGTCAAACTATTATTTTCAAGCTCGGTTTATTGTTAAATCGGTGTTCCGGCATTAATTTTGTTGCTTCCAAATATGATATTTTCCGAACAAATACGCTCAGTAGATTTGAATCGCCGCAAACTAACACGGCTTCCTCGCCCTATATACCAAACTGACAATTTGACGGACTTGAATTTACGCGTTAATCAGTTTACAAATTGCGATTTCTTACAAGTTTTTACTCGTTTGACAAAATTAGACCTCGGATTTAATTTATTAGAAAATACTGAGGGCTTAAAAGGTTTGCATGAAATTGAATATCTTGATATTACACACAATACAATCCGAAATCTTGCGGACATTTCCGAATTATTACGACTTCAAACCCTCAAAGCCGGATTTAATCCGCTGACAGATATTTCCGACCTTTCAGCATTGCAAAGGTTAAGTTTACTTGATTTGCGCGATACAAAAATAACAGATTTCAGTGTTTTGAAACAATTGCCTCATTTGGAATATCTGAATCTATGCAATACCTATTTCTACGATAGCGATGTCGTTTTTCTCGCAAATGCAACCAGACTGAAATATTTAGACCTCAGTTATACTCGAATTACACATCTCAATTTTATTAAACATTTGCGAGCATTGGAATTTGTGAATATCGTTCACACACCTGTTCAAAATACTGTTTCGTTTTAGTGATATTTTTCGATTGACACATTCTTTGTCAATTTCCGCAAACGTTTGCGGTTATCTGCTTTATTTTCAATCACTTAGAAAATGAAAAATATTAAGCATCATTACAATCTGACTATCTGCTGTTTATGAAAAAGCTATTGTATAACATAGTCTTTATAATTTGCTTTTGACAAAACGTTTTCATATTTTTAAGCAAAATTTAATGTCAAATTATTCACAAAAACAGAAATCATGTATAAATATTTAACAATTTCGGTAGGCGTGTTTATGTTTTTTTTGAGTCAAACACTGTTTTCTCAAAACGAAACAAAAACCAATCCTCCCATTTACATTGCCTTTCATTGGCACATGCACCAACCGATTTACATGCCTTATGAAACCATAATGCAAACCCAATCAAGCGGCGCATATTCGTTTTCGCTGTACGATGTATTTACATCTCGCTACGGATGCTACACCGATTGGCCTAAAAATGCCGTGCAAAAAGGCATTGATGCCGGATTACCGCACTTGGGTGCTCAAGTGAGTTTTTCAGGCTCGTTGGTTGAAAACTTAAATAACCTCGAAACTGCAGGTGTCGGGTTTAGCGGTTGGAAAAATAATTGGAATTATATCACCTCCCAAACCACATCGCTCGGAAATTCCAGAATTGATTTAGTCGGTTTCGGATACCACCATCCGCTTATGGGGTTGATTGATTATCAAGATATTAGAAAATCGGTTCAACAACACAAAACTATTTTCTCGCAAGCCTTTCCGAGTTATACCTATTCCAAGGGGATATTTCCGCCCGAGAATGCGTTTTCGGAACGTATGATTCCGGCACTTGCTGACGAAGGCATACAGTGGGCTTTTGTAGATAATTTGCATTTCGAACGTGCTTCGGCAGGATGCCCCGTAGGAGACCATACAGGGGTGCTTCGCCCGAATAAAGCAGATATCCTAAACCCCGATCCTGGAGATTGGCATGGACTTTCCGGCGTTTGGATGCCCTCGCCTGTTTCAATGCAATGGGCGCATCAGCCTCATTATGTGCAACAGATTAACCCGACTACTGGTATAGCAAAAAAAATGATTGCAGTTCCTACATCTCGCTATCTGGGCAACGAAGACGGACGCGGCGGATTCGGAGCACTTAACTACGAAGGTGTCATGAGCCAAATGGAAAGTTACAACACAGACACTGACCATCCGATGTTGATTGTTTTGCACCACGACGGCGACAATTACGGCGGAGGCACAGACTCATATTACGGCTCAAACTTTCAAAACTTTGTTGCATGGTTGCTTGCAAATCCGTCGCGTTTTGTATGCACAACGGTTGATGATTATTTAGAAATGTTTCCGCCTGAAACTTCTGACCTAATACACGTGCAAGACGGCGGCTGGAGCGGCGCAGATAACGGAGACCCCGAATTTAAAAAATGGAACGGAGACCCCGGATTATACATGGGAACTACGCCGAATTACAGTCCCGACCGTAACAGTTGGGCAATTATTACAGCAGCAAAAAATATCGTTAAGACAGCCGAACAAATTAATGCAAACAGTCAAGATACCAAAGATGCTTGGAAATTTTATCTCAATGCACAAACAAGCTGCTATTGGTATTGGGACGGTACCGAAATGTGGGATTCACACCCCGCTCGCGCATGTAACATGGCTACTGCAAAGGCTGTTAATGTTGTAAACAGCGGAACTGATTTGACCGCTCCGACAATTTATGTGCCACAACGCGAACCATACAACCCGGGTGATATTGAATGGACTTCGGTTGGCATTATGCCGCGAGATTTCACGGTTTGGACTTATGTGTATGACCATGCCGGATTGCAAACCGTTAAACTGAAATATCGGATTGATGATGACGGAACCAATGACCTTGCAACTACCGTTAATGAAACTTATGCCGGCGGTTCCGGAGTTGGTGTTTGGCAAGAAATTGACATGACCTCTGTGACTCAAGCATCTATTACCAATCCGATGCCTACCTATAAGGCAAACCGATATGAGGCAGAAATTGCAGGACAAGAATCGGTTTTGATAGATTACTACGTAGAAGCAGTTGATATTCACGGAAATATCGAAAAATCAGATATTTTGCATGTATGGGTCAGCAACGGAAACAGCGGAAGCGGAGAAGACAATGTAAGCTGGGAACCGGCTGAACCCACTATGAATGATGTAATTACCATTACAGCAACTGCAGCGGTTGCAGGCTCTAAATTGCATTGGGGAGTTGACAATAACGGCTCATGGACTGCTCCGATAGCAGCTTATTATCCGGCCGGAACTGTTTGGATTAGTACCCAAGCTGTACAGACTCCATTCTCCGACCCGGATTCCGACGGCGTTTTTACCTGTGAAATAGGTCCGTTTAATAACGCAAGTCAAGTTGCAGAACAAATAAATTTTGTCCTCAAAATTAACGAATCAACATGGGATAATAACGGTGGCGGCGACTACCATATTTCCATAAATAACACACCGGGAGACGAACCGACATCGCAAAATAAAACCATAAATTTGCTGATAGACCAAAATTACTCGTTCCAAAGTTCCGATTTTGTGTTTAATTCTACCAACGGCGCAACCTTTGCCGGAATAAAAATTACGCAAGTCGAAACTGCCGGCGACCTTGAATACAACGGTATTGACATTTCTGCCGACGGAGAGTATTCAGACGTAAGTAATTTAGTGTTTAAACCCGCTTGGGGAGCTTTCGGCTCGCCTTATGCAACGTTCAAATATCGAGTTAAAGACAGCAACGGCTTATACAGTACGGCTTCATATACAACGACTATCAATATTGTTCAAACAAATCCGACAAGCGGAAACTCCTCAGTCAATTTGCAAATAGACGAAACTTACACGTTTTCAACGTCTAATTTTGCCTTTACCAGCGGCATAGGCGCAAGTTTTGCAGGTATAAAGCTGACTTCAACCCCGACTGTCGGTACATTGACTTACAACGGTGCCTCTGCAGGCATAAACACTGATTATGCGGATGTTACAAAACTCAGTTATACCCCGGCAAGCGGAGCTACGGGTTCTCCTTATGCAAATTTCAGCTTTAAAGTTAAAGATAATCAAGGTAATTACAGTACGAACAGCTACACTTTAACAATAAACGTAATCGGTGAGATAGAAGTCGGCGTTTCATGGTATCCCGAAAATCCGACCTCCAACGATGTTATTACGGTATTTGTAAACGGGGACAATGCCATGAATACAGGTTCCCTTTTGCATTGGGGCGTAAATGGTTGGGCTATGCCGACTGCATCATACATTCCGGCAGGTTCAAGTATGAATGGTGTACCGGAATCTCCGTTCACCGACGAAGGGGGTCAAATTTGGAGTATTGATTTGGGTCCGTTCAACAATCCGGCACAAGTCGTAAATATTTTTGATTTTGTTATCCGCCGAAGCACAAGCGATTGGAACAACAACGGCGGTGCCGATTGGCATATTCCGATAACGCAGGCTATTGACATATCAGTTGTAGAACAAGCCGGTGCCAAACTGAGTATTTATCCGAATCCGATGAGTGATTTTGCGTTTATCGAATTTGAAAGTGAAGATTATCAATCCTTTACACTTTCTTTATACACAATCAGCGGTCAGGTTTTGATTGAAACAAAAATTGCAAACGGCGAACGTTTTGTGTTGGAACGCAACAAATTAAGTGCAGGAATCTACTTTATTGAAGCTCGAGGCACGAATGGTTTAGCCCTGCGCGAACGTCTTATGATTAAGTAAAACACAGTGCTCATATTCCCCCTTAACACCTTCGTTATATGCGAAGGTGTTTTTTTTTGTAAAATATCAAAAACCTTTAAATAATTTAATAATTTTGCAATAAATTATCAAGTATGGAAATTGTTGAAATAAATACGAATACCGGATTAGAATTAAATGAAATATATTGTATTGATTGTGTTTTAGGAATGCAGAAAATAAAAGACAATTCGATAGATTTAATTGTAACTTCACCGCCTTATGACAATTTACGAGATTATAACGGTTATCATTTTGAGTTTGAAAAAATTGCACAACAAATTTATCGAATAATTAAAACCGGAGGTGTTGTAGTTTGGGTTGTTGGCGACAAAGTAAAAAACGGTAATCGTTCTTTAACAAGTTTTAGACAAGCATTATATTTTCAGGAAATTGGTTTCAATGTCCACGATGTCATGATTTACGAAAAAAGGAATACACCTTTTATGCGTTCAAATGCTTATACAAATGCTTATGAATTTATGTTTGTTTTTTCAAAAGGTAGTCCAAATACATTTAATCCAATAAAAACCAAAACAGTAAGACAAGGCAAAGAAAAACTTGTTGCAAATAAAAAAACTGATGGAATTAATAATAAAGTTTGGGGTGAATTAAATCCTGAAAAAACATTAACAAACATTTGGGATTATGCGGTTGGTTTAGGCGGTTCAACAAATGATAAAATTGCTTTTCAACATTCTGCAATTTTCCCTGAAAAATTGGCAAAAGACCATATTTATTCTTGGACAAATGAAGGTGATATTGTTTTAGACCCGATGTCAGGCTCAGGAA
>DYOJ01000178.1 GCA_020720705.1 Acetofilamentum sp. | reverse complement strand
AATAAATATTGTTTGAAATAAATATTGTTTGAAATAAATATTGTTTGAAATAAATTATGTTTGAAATAAATTATTTGCAGGGTGCGGGCGGTTGCGTTTTTTTGTCGCCTCCGATAGAGCCTACAAACCTGTCAATAGCATCGAATAAAAATTCTACACCATATCCGGCAATAAAGGCAAACCCTGCTGTGGACAAGGATTGTAGAAATGTAATTTGTTGCTTTTCAATATCTCCCCAAAGTAACCCAACAATTAAGCCGGCGAGTGCTCCCAGATGTATTCTTAACGTATATTTAATATTCGAGCCTTGAGAAAAAACTTGGGTACGGATGTCTTTCTCCAAGCCGCGCAAAACAAAAATAAATCCGCCTATCAAGCCGTATAGTAAGGGTAAAATGTAAAGTTGTATGATTTGGGTATAATTTTGGGCTTCTTGTATTGTGCTTACATTCTCACTAACCATCGCGTCTGCTTTCGAGGGGGTTCCTGTTCCGGGAGGTCCGGTTACCGGGGCGGCTACGGTTTCTTCCGGATTGTCTGCTGAATAGCGGTTTTTTTGTCCGACAACCGAGCGTAATAAATTTACCCAAGGAGTAAGCAGTTGAATACTTCCGGAGAGTTCGCGGTCAAGTTTGCCTTTTTCTGTTTCTAAGCGATAGTATTCAAGTTGAGCGCGTTCGTTATCTTCATCGGCGTTCATGAGCAAACGTAATTCGTCAATTCGGTTATCTACTTCGCTCATCCTGTTGTAGTTTGTTTGGATATTGTTGAGCGTGGTCGTTCCTTTGAGTGTAATTACTTGAATAACAACTACTGTGAGTATAAAGAAGAGTGTCCAGAATCTGTAACTGCGAGCCGAACGTTCGGCTAACGAGGCTTCGGTTTGTATTTTAAAAAAAGTATGAAAACGACCCGGATTTTGAATCATACGTCTGCGTCCGGCTCTGAGACCGTGGATTGAAACCGGTTGAACGAGTTTGGAGAGTTCTTTATATGCTATCCAAAACTCAATTTCGTCTTCCGTAGTCCACGAATTATTTTTTTCGCATTTTTTGGCGTTAATAACGGTTTCTATCCAAGGTTTTTGAATGTCAAGTCCGTGTTCTGTCGCGTAATTCATAAGCAATTCCGCATTGTCCAAAGCTTCGGACAACATTCGAGTTTTTGCTGTATTGCTGACGGTTTCCGTATTCATAAATTGTATGCGGTTTGCGACAAAGATACTTCAAATTTTTATTATGCAAGGTTTATTTCACATAAATTTGAAAACGTTTTACACCGTCATATTCAACGGATTGGTTGTTTTTTTTTATCGTAACTATCACTTCCCACCATCCGGATTGTATATTTTTTCGGGTTGAAGAGACTGAAAATGTGTTGTTTGCCGGAACTTCCGAACCTTCAAACGTTATGGTTTGTTTGTTCATAAATTCTCGTGTTGTTGAATAATAGTAAAACCAACGAAACTCAAGTGTGAAATCTTCTTTTGCGTATTTTTTCAATAAGGCATTATCAAAAAATACCGAGAACGCAAGCTCATCCGGTTTTTCTATGCCTGCTTCATAAGCTGATTTCACCGAAACATCTTTTCCGTCTGCCTTCCAAACCATATAGCTCGGCTTTAAGTCCGGCTGGGCAGTTAGTAATGTAACAAAGCACATTCCGAGTAACAATCCTGCAAGTTTTTTCATAAATATATATTTTTCAAAATTTCTGTAATTTATTATACCTTTGCAAAAAAGATGCAAATTTAATTTCTTTGCATAAATATCATAAAAATATTCCGTTTTTATATGAATAAACTTGTTTTTGCCACACATAACCTAAATAAATTAAGGGAGGTGCAACAAATGCTCGGAAATACTTTTTCGATATTGAGTTTAAGTGATATTAACTGTCAAGAGGATATTCCGGAAACTCAGCCGACAATAGAAGGGAATGCTTTGCAGAAAGCCCGATATGTATTTGAAAACTATGGTGTTGATTGCTTTGCGGATGATACCGGTTTGGAAATTGAAGCGCTTGACGGACGTCCGGGCGTGTTTTCGGCAAGGTATGCCGGCGAGCCTAAAGACGACGAAGCGAATATCCAAAAAGTCTTATCGGAACTTAATGGCAATGAAAACAGAAATGCTCGCTTTAAAACTGTTTTTGCATTGATAATCAATAGCAAAGAATATCTATTTGAAGGAACGGTTGAAGGTTTTATTGCATCTGAAAAACACGGACATTCCGGCTTTGGTTACGACCCGGTTTTTTTTCCGAAAGGATACACCGAAAGTTTTGCGCAAATGACTGCGGCTGAAAAAAATCGCATAAGTCATCGAGGACTTGCAACTCAAAAATTAGTAAGTTTTTTGTCTGAACAGTAATTCACATGAACAGGATTGTATTATTTTTCGTGATTATTTTACTGAATATCAGTGTGTCAGCCCAAGTACCGGTTGGCGAATGGCGCGACCATTTTTCATACAGGCAGGCTAAATCTGTGGCACATGCCGGAGATGTTGTTTATGTTGCAACCGATTTGGCATTGTTTGTTTATGATACCAAAGACCATACTTTTGAGAAATTATCAAAATTAAACGGATTGTCGGATGCCGGAATAGGCAAAATTGCCTTCAATCCAAATACTAATGTGTTGATTATTAGTTATATAAATTCTAATATTGATATTATTACAAGCTCAGGAGTTCTTAATTTTCCGGAATTAAAAATGAAGCAGATTGTCGGCGATAAAAGCATTTACGGCATAACTGTTTCCGGCACAAAAGCCTATCTTGCATGTGGGTTCGGAATTGTCGTTTTTGACACTGAAACTTACGAATTTTCAGATACATACATTATCGGAGACGATGCCGGATATTTGAGAATCAACGATATTACGTTAAATGGCGACACTTTGTTTGCCGCAACAGAACACGGCATAAAATATTGTAACACAGTTGAAAATTATGCCGGCGATTATCGAAACTGGACCTCAATAACAAATCTGCCGAGTGCCTCAAAAAATTACGGCTTAGTCGAATCTTTCAACAATAATCTGCTATGTTTTGAAGATGAGGATGATAACGGGTACGGTGTCATTTATTACAAAACTCAAAACTCGTGGAAACCCTTAGATTTGTCAATCAGAAATATTAGGGACATTTATACATCGGGCGAAAAACTGTATATCACCGACCAAGCTAAGCTGAAGATTTTTAACAATATATTTGTGGAGGAACTTTTGATAGACAGATATACTTTGGACGGCGAACTTATCGCAACCTCCTCAATGACATCGTCATACTCTAATGATAATCAGATATTATACATAACTGATACCGAACATGGGCTGCTCATACGACACCCGAACGGCAGTTTTGAACAGGTAATTCCGCAAGGACCGTATTCTAACACCATCGGACGTTTATCTTTTGCACATAACACCGTTTATACTGCTTCGAGCACCTTGAGATTGCCCAGCGGACAGCAATCAAAACCACCTTACGTCAATTTTTTCAGCAATGAAAATTGGAAAACCCTTCGAATTCCGGATGTAAACGATGTGATTACCGTACAAGCCGCTCCCGATAATTCGTCCCATATTTTTGCTTCTACTTGGTGGAACGGCGTTTATGAATATCAAGATACAACTTTGGTAAATCATTTTAATTCTACAAACAGTTCAATACAAAACCTCTTGAACGCTGACCCTGACCGATTTACGTTGGTTTATGATATTAAACATGACCTTGAAGGAAACCTCTGGTGCACAAACGATTTGGTGGGAAAACCCCTCAGCCAAAAAACGCCCGAAGGTGATTGGTACGCTTATGAACTGTTTTTTTCCGGACACCGTTGGGTGCGAAATTTGCTTATCAGACCCAACGGGGATATTTGGATAGATTTATTTCGTAACGGATTGTATTGTTTCAATAATAACGGCACACCGGAAAATACAGAAGATGATTTGCACCGCTCGTTTTATCCGCAAAGTGCAGACCTTGAACAGTCCGAACAAGAAATTCGATGTTTTGCAGAAACTCCGGACGGAACAATTTGGGTAGGCACTGCACACGGTATTTTTGTGTATTATTCGCCGGATAATGTATTTTCAGACCAAAATTATTACGCCGAACGCATCAAAATAACTATGGAATACAATGAAGAACAAATTACAGGCTATCTGCTTGATAAAGATGTTATTACAGATATCGAAGTTGATGGTGCAAACAGGAAATGGATAGGCACGGAAAGCTCCGGCGTGTTTTTAGTTTCCGAGAGCGGTAAAACGGAAATACACAACTTCAATACCGACAACAGTCCGTTGATTTCCAATACAATAACTGATATTGAAATAAACGACCGAACAGGCGAAGTTTTAATCGCTACCGATAAAGGACTTTTGGGATTTAGAGCAGAAGCTACCGAAGCCGGAAACGAATTCGGAAACGTATATGTATTTCCGAACCCCGTTCGTCCGGGATACGAGGGCATGATTACCCTTACCGGACTTGCTCAAGGTATGAACGTTAAATTTACGGATGTAGCCGGAGCACTTGTTTTTGAGACCGATGCGCTTGGAGGACAAGCCGTTTGGGACGGAAAAAATTTCGACGGTAAACCTGCGGCGAGCGGTGTGTATTTGTTTTTTTGTTCAAACCCTGACGGCACACTCACACAAACCGGAAAATTTTTAATCATAAGGTAAGATGGTCGAAAATACGCATGGCATCGTTTTGAATCGTATTAAATATTCCGACAACAGCATTATTGTTCCGATTTTTACTCAAAAATTCGGCAGACAATCCTACCTGATTTACGGAAACTCAACCAAAAAAAACGGAACAAAACTGAACCTTTTTCAACCTCTATATGTGCTTGATTTGCAGGCGTATCAACGTGAAAACAGAGATTTGCAAAAACTGAAGGAATATGCAATCTCATTTCCCGTCCATAATTTATATTCTGACAGTTCAAAAAACGGAATCGCACTCTTTATTTCGGAATTTTTGTATCGAAGTATCCGCGAGAACGAACCTGATACTCTTATGTTTGAGTTCTTAATACGTGCCGTGAAATTTTTGGAACATACCAAAACACCCGTCTATAATTTCCACATCGGGTTGTTATTGAAAATGACCGTTTTTTTTGGAATTGAACCTGAGCAAAATTATTCTGAATCGGCTCAATTATTTGATTTACAAAATGCTCGGTTTACGATAACACCTCCAAATCACCCACACTACTGCTCCCAAGACGTGGGAATAAAACTCAACGAATTCATGCACACCCCCTTAGAAGAAACCCATCATATTAAACTGAGTAAAAACCAGAGAAGTATCCTCATAAATAGTCTGTTAGATTTTTACAATATCCATATCGAACGCCCCGGAAAGCTAAAATCGCTCGAAATATTACAATCTGTATTTGCTTGAAAAAATCAATAATTTATGTGTCCGTTCCGAAAAGTAACTTTGACAGAATTACGCTGAAATTAACATTTGTAAATTATTTATATTCAATTGATTACAAAAAGTAAATTCGTAATAATTCGTGAATTAGCGGTCAATTTCGACTTTT
>DYOJ01000867.1 GCA_020720705.1 Acetofilamentum sp. | reverse complement strand
CAAAAGTATGCAATTTTCTTATCGACATATTACTAAATTTTGTAAATTTGCAACGATTACCAACGAAATAATTTGTATAAAGCGTAAACAAATGAATACGAAAAAATTAATACGATTTGACTGGGCAATGAAAACATTGCTCCGAGACAAAGCAAATTTTGACGTTTTGGAAGGATTTTTGTGTGCTTTATTAGAAGACGACAACATCAAAATACTGACTATTTTAGAAAGCGAAACCAATGCCGAAGATGAAAATGATAAATTCAATCGTGTTGATTTATTGGTTCAGGACAGTCAGTTACGCAAAATCTATATCGAAATACAAAACACAAGGGAAACCGATTATTTAGAAAGTTTATTATACGCTACATCAAAAATAATCGTAGAACATCAAGCATTAGGCGAAGATTTTAAAGATATAAGTAAAGTAATATCAATCAGTATTTTATATTTCAACTTAGGATACGGCGATGATTATATTTATTTCGGTACAACAGAATTTAAAGGAAAAAACACCGGGAATAAATTTATAGTAAAAAAACGCATAGCGATTTCGGAAACGCTTGAACCGAAATACAAATTTGTAGAAAAGCGGATATTTCCAGAATATTACATAATTACGGTTGAACGCTATAAAAACATTGTTCAAAAACGCATTGACGAATGGATTTATATGATTAAAAACAACGAGATAGCAGAAGGCTCGACTTCAAAAAACATTGATAAAGCGAAACAAAAACTTGCAGAAATCAATATGACAGAAGCGCAAAAAAAAGCGTACGACAAATATTTAACACATTTAGCCAAAGACAGAGATGTTGTTAATACCGCGAAAGAAGAAGGGCGCTACGAACGAAATATCGAAATAGCAAGAAATTTGAAACAAAATGGTGTTTCGACTGATATAATTCAAAAATCAACCGGTCTAACCGAAGAACAGATTGATGAACTATAAATTTTTGTAAGAAAACGGCTAAATCACTGAATATAGTTATTACAATTTCCAAGAGTAGCTTTTTGAATAAAATCACTCCACCCCCAAACAACACCGCCGCCGATTTACCGTTGAGGCTCATACTCGGATTACT
>DYOJ01000866.1 GCA_020720705.1 Acetofilamentum sp. | reverse complement strand
AATTGCCTCCGTTGTAGGTGCCGTCGGGGTTTGCTGCCGGGTTGATATAGAGTTCGATATTGTCCAAGATATAGGTTGCATCGGTATCTGTTCCGTAATTCGAGAGTAAAAAATCGGCAAGTCGCAGCAAAAGAACAAACCCTGTTGTTTCGTCTCCGTGCATCGTTCCGGTGTAGAAAAATTCAGGCTCGGCTTCGCGAGTGCTCACATTATCGGATAGTTTAACGGCGATAAGCTCGCGCCCGTCCACGCTTGTACCTATGTTTACAACTTGGCACAAGTTCGGATAGTCGGTCGCAAATTTGTGCATCATTTCAATATACACTTCATAAGTCGGATATCTGTCCCAATTTGACATTGCGGAGACTGTGGTTGCCATATTTAGCACTTTTGGAGTATCACGCAAGGGCAGTTCGGTAATTTTATATCCGAGTTTCTGAAATTCGGTGAACTCTCGGTCGTTGGCATAAGCCCAAACCGTATTTTTTTTTACATTATCAATCGAAACGATTTTTGTGATTTGCTTTATTTCACTTTTATCGTTAATGTTAAACGAAAAATAATGACTTTGTCCGGAAACTCCGAGTGAAATCACCAGACTGATAATTGTGATAAAATATTTCATGAATGTATAATTTATATTTATTTGATATTCAATGTTTTGAAAACGATTTATAGTAGTTTTTAACTATTTCGACAGTTGCAAAGCACATTGGAAGTGTAATGAAACAACGACCGATGAGTTACTCTTCTTGTGTGCCAAAAATCTTTGGAATAGTTGTTTCGTGAATTTGTGAATTCTACTCTGCGAAGATACGCCGGAAAAAGGAAAACATGGACGCTTTTTACAGTTTTTATTTACATTTAGTGTCCGCGCTAAACACTTTTATACTCAAACGGTGCTGAAAATTTTATTTTTTTTAAAGTAGAAATAAGCTCCTTTCCAAAATTAGTTTATGTTATTGAATATGTGCATTGAATTGAATATCTTTATTTTACGAGAAAATATAACGACTATCTACCCACCTCACATAACTCATAATTCATATTTCATAACTCATAACTCATATTTCATAACTCAGAACTCA
>DYOJ01000865.1 GCA_020720705.1 Acetofilamentum sp. | reverse complement strand
TCAGTCTTTATTCAAAATTAAAACAATGCCGCCGCTTACAAATATGACCGGACCGATATAAAATCCGAGAATCAGGTCGGGCATACCTACGGCGCGAAATAATAAAGAACTGATAATCAGCCCTATACCGGACATTATCAAAAATATGCCTAATGCTTTGCCTTTCGGAGTTTTAATTTTCATTGAACAAGGCTAATTGAATTGAGCGAGGATTCTGTTAATTTTTTCTATGTTTGTTTTGATTTGTTCAGACATGTTTACAATTTCGTCATTCGTATCTTTGTTGCGTGAAATCATGTTGGTCATTTCTTGAAGTGAGCTGTTTATTTGATTTACGCCTGAGTTTTGTTGCAAAGCTGATTCAATAATTTCGCCGACCATTCTATTAGTCGTTTCTGATTGATAAACAATATCTTGTAGTTCTAAACCTGCTTTTTGGCTTGCTTTGAGTATGGCAACAGACATTGCGCCGATTTCTTTAGCGGTAACACCGCTGGTATCTGCGAGTTTACGCACTGCTTCGGCTACAACCGAGAAACTTTTACCGGCTGTTCCGGCATTTGCCGCCTCAATGGAGGCGTTAAGAGAAAGGATACCTGTTTGCCAAGCAATATCGTCAATCACATTAACTTTTTTCAGTAAAGTTTGCATCTGTTGTATTGCATTTGTGGTGTCCAAGCTGTTTTGACGAATTGCTTTTTCTGTATTTTGAACGGCGTTTTTGGTGTGTTCGGCATTGTTGGAATTTTGTTCGGCAACGGAAGCAATTTCTTCTACATTTGCCGATATTTCTTCAATACTTGCGCTTTGAATTTCGCCCGTTTCTTTGAGCCGATGAGTGATATTGCGTAATCGTTCGGTTGTAGTTTTGAGTTCGGAAGATATAGTAATTAATTGTTCGTGCATTGCTTTGTAATTGGAAACCATTAGATTAACAGATGTCCCGAGTACTCCGATTTCGTCTTTCCTCGAACTTATTTCTTCAGACACACGTACTTTGAGGTTGCCTGAGGCAAGTGTGCGTATGGTTTCAACCATATTTTTCAACGAACCGGTAATTACTCGAGACGAAAGAACAATGACCGTTG
>DYOJ01000177.1 GCA_020720705.1 Acetofilamentum sp. | reverse complement strand
TCTAATGTCTAATGTCTAATGAAGTATTAACTTAAGAATAAACCAAGAACTAATTCTGCGCTCCGAATTCGATGCCGAAAACTTCGTTCACTTCTTGTTTATCAAAATACTCAGGGTCGAAACCGTCTTCATCGTCCAACCATTCTGTAAGTTCAATATATTCAGGATGTTTTGGGTTTTTCAATACTTCAAGCATATCCAGATAACCCGGAATTCCTCCAATATCCTCCGGCGGACAATTATGCTCTCCGGCAAGGCAATTCGGATATGTTTTTCCGAGTTGAGGTGTAAGTATTTTTTCGAGTTTAATCTCGTGCAACCAACTGTCTCCAAAGTCGTATTCATAAAGTATAATTTCATTTTCTTTTGAAATAATATCTTTAAGTTTGACTGTGTTGTAGTCAGATTGAATGGCATCGTCCCAAAAATCATCTACAGTGTCGTGGTCTAAGTAGAATTTTTTTCCGACAATGAATTGGTGTAAATGCGAATCCATCCAACCCATTGCTATTTGTATAACCCAGTGTAAATCAGGTAATAACATATCAGACGGTACAAGTAAACGCCTCCATATTTTCGGGTTGCTGAATTTTAGCGAAATTTCTATTTGAAAAATTTGGGTTGTCAACATAATTTAATGATTAACTTCGATAAATAAAATCCTACAAATGTATAAAAAAAAAATGTAATGCCTTGTTTTCAAACACAAATATCATTTTATTTTCAAAAAACGACTGATTTATTTTTTGTAAATTATACTATACATTGAGACTTGTTATCGGAAATTGATGTCTGTTATACTGTAATTTTCTTATTATCAATGGAATGATAATTTTTTTTTGAATTTTAGAATGTTAAAAAAATGTTAGTAATTCGGCACACAAATTGTGTAAATTATAGATACTTTTGAACTGAATTTTTGAATACCCCTGAATATGAAAAAATTAGGCAGCCTTTTTAGCTTTACAATATTTTTGACAGCCGTTTTGTTTCCGGCATCGGCACAAGTGATATTTACGAAACCATTGAGCAATCGTATTGCAAATTACACAATACATGCCGTTTTAGATACCGAAACGAAAAAAATTGACGGAACATTAACTTTAACTTGGAAAAATACAAGTAAAGATACAATTTCCGATTTATTTTTTCATGCCTACATGAATGCCTTTAAAAATTCGGCTACTACATTTATGCGAGAATCCGGCGGGCAGTTGCGCGGCGATTTTATTGATACTTCGGATAAAAACGCTTGGGGTTGGTTAAATATTTTAAAAATTACCGATGATGCAGGCACGGATTACACTTCCGCATACAAGTATGTCAGTCCGGATGACGGGAACGAACATGACCAAAGTGTTTTTCGGGTACCGCTTTCAAAACGGATTTTGCCGAACGAAGTGATAAAAATTCATATTGATTTTGAAACAAAATTGCCAAAAATATTTGCACGTACCGGATATGAGGACAATTATTTTATGATTGCACAATGGTTTCCGAAAATTGGGGTTTATGAACAAGGACGAGGCTGGAATTGTCATCAGTTCCATGCACATTCCGAATTTTATGCGGATTTCGGAGTGTACGATGTTGAACTTACCCTGCCCAAAGTCTATATCGTCGGAGCAAGCGGGGGCTTACAAAGTGAAAAAATCATAGATGATTCATTAAAAATTCAAACTTGGCGTGCCGAAGATGTGATAGATTTTGCATGGACAGCCTCACAATATTATATCGAAAAATCCTACAAACGCAAAGATGTTACTGTTCGTATCCTATTACAACCGGAACATTTGGCTTATGACAAACGACATTCGGATGCTCTCGAAGCTGCCATGTCCTATTTTGAAAAATATCTCGGAGAATATCCCTACAAACATATTACGGTGATTGACCCGCCGGTTGCCGCAAGCGGTGCAGGAGGAATGGAATACCCCACCCTGATAACCGCCGGAACCTACGGATTTTTGCCCAAAGGCGTTCGTACTACGGAACTTGTTGTGATACATGAGTACGGTCATCAATATTTTATGGGTTTGCTCGCAAGCAACGAATTTGAAGAAGCTTGGCTTGACGAAGGAATAAACTCGTATTTTGAATCCCGAATTATGGACGAAACCTACGGCATCGGCAGTGTTTTTAATGTAGCCGGTTTTACACTTGACGATTGGGAAATGCAACGACTCGGATACACGCGAAGTCCACATATTGAATCGGCTCAATCGTATCGCAAAGCGTGGGAGTATCCGGCAGGCGGTTACAGTGAAATGTCCTATCAGAAACCCGCAACGTTCCTGACAACCTACGAGCGGATGGTCGGCAGAAATGTTATGGACGAAATTATGAAAACTTATTACGAACGTTTCAAATTTGAACATCCGAAAACCTCAGACTTTCTGAAAGTTGTTAAAGAAATTACTCAAAAATATCACGGAGACAGTATTGATTCCGATAAGTTTTTTCGACAAACTCTCTATCAAACCTCAGTGTGCGACTATTTTGTCAAAAATATTTCTTCGGAAAAAATAGGAGCTGACAAGGGCTGGTTTTCGGAAAATCATGCTGACGAATATAAAATTGAATACGGAGAGACAGAGTATAAATCATTCGTAACCGTTGTTCGTAAAGGAGATTTGGCTATCCCGACAGAATTGCTCGTAACATTCTCGGACGGAGCAACAAAACGCATCGTTTGGAACGGAGACGACAAATTTAAAACATTTTCTATTGAGTATAAACATCCGATTATTTCGGCTCAGCTCGACCCGCGACAAATAAATTTAATGGATACAAATTTGAATAACAACAGTTACAGCACTCAAGCAAACCATTCCGGAATTTGGAAAATTGTGCTGAAAATTATGTTTTTTCTTCAAAATTTGATGCAATCCATCGCATTTTTTGCGTAATCCGATTTTAGAGTTAAATTGATTTTAAATCGTTTTGAAAAAGACGGAAACAAAAAACAAAACACAAATAACCCAAGCTGTAAACCCCAAGCTACAAAGTTATGACAGTATTAAGAGCCTATACCGGCGGATTCAAAGAAAGCGTAAGGCTTTATAAACCAATGTTTATCATTTGGATTTTCAATTTACTATTGGCGGCATTGGTCGCGATGCCGTTTTACAATGCGGTTGATTCACAAATCGGGCACAGCCTTGCGGCAGAAAAACTTATTGAAGGTTTCAGCGCAAGTATTTGGGCAGATATGATTGACGAATTAAAATCATCAGCATTTTTGCTTTTGAGCCAAGTTAAGTGGCTGTTTTTTATTTATTTACTTCTTAATATTTTTTTTGCGGGAGGAATCATTCAAACCTTAAATCAGGATAAGTTTTCAACGGCATCTTTTTTTGCAGGAAGTGCGCACAATTTCTTTCGTTATTTAGGCATCAGTTTAACCATGTTTGTCATACAAGTAATTGCAGCTTTGATTTTATGGACAATTACAGCATTATTTATTTTTGGAAATTCGGAATCCGGAACACCGGAAACAGTTTATCTGAATATTTTTATTTCTGCTTTGATTGTTCAAATCATCGTTTCAATGCTCCTTTTTATGGTAAGCGATTATGCCAAATTTCATTCTTCGCTTTACAATAAACGAAATTTCTTCAATTCTGTCGGAAATGGTTTCAGATATGTATTTACCAATTTTTGGAAAACGACATCACTTTATTTTATGCTGACTTTGTTGCCATTTGCCATCGTTATTGCCTATTTTTATATTGATATTCAAATTAATACAAAATTAACCGGCGGAGTAATTTTTCTGTGTATAATTCAACAAATATTCATACTGTCTCGAATTTGGTTTCGAATTTGGATTTTTGCATCTCCTTTACAACTTTATACTGATGATTTTTTGCACGATAACAAAGTTTTGAAAAGCCTCGCACTTATGAATGAATGGCAGAGAAAAGCAAAGGGAAAAACAGTTTCCATAGATACAGACCTTGAAGACGAACAAGACAATAGTGAAAATGAACAACCCAATTTGAGCATACTCACAGAAGCTCAAATACTTGAACGAATTGCAAACGAAGAACTGATTGCTCAAAACACACTTGATGAAATTGTGATTGCGGAACAAACCCTACCCGAGAATTTTGAATCCGTTAGCGAAAAAAACACAGATATTTCTGAATCTTCAATACAATCTGATCCGGATAAAAATATTGAGATGAATCAGGTTTTTATGAATACTAATGTTGATATCATCGCTGAAAATGAATCTATTACAGATAAATCAAATACGTCCGAAAAAAATGAGAAAACTACAATTCCGTCTAAAGTTCCGGATACAAACTCCGTATCTAAATCTGAAATTCTTTCGCAAATAAATTCAATTGACAATAAATTGCAAAAACGGTTTCCGTCAAAAGTTATGTTTCCGGATACTATCACAGATGCGGAACAGCCGATAATCAAAGAAATTTCAAATCCAAATTTTAATCATATTTCAAATGACATCAATGAAAACCCTGACATTGCAGAAGGTTAAGCACAGTCTTGTCCTTTTTGCGCTATTCTTTTTACTCGGCATTTCTACCTCTTATGCACAAGATGACCTCGAAATTTCTGAAGGCTCCGAAAGTCCGGTAACACTTAAAGCCGATATTGTGAGTCGTTATGTTTGGCGCGGACAATCGCTTGGCGGATTTTCGGTTCAACCGAGCTTTGAATTTTTCAATAGCGGTTTTATCGCCGGTACGTGGGGTTCAATCAGTATTGACCGTTCACAACCGTTGCAAGAAACAGATTTTTATATCGGATATGCTTTCGGCGACATTTTAAGTATTATTGTTAATGATTATTTTGTTTACGACGAAACACAATTGTATCATAATTTTTTCCAATACTCCGATACATCTATGCACCAAACAGAAGCTATTTTGACTTTTAACGGCACGGAGAATATCCCTTTTAGCCTGACTGCTACCATGTTTTTTGGCGGAGCCGATTTTAAAAATTCTGACGGAAGTCGCGTTTACTCCTCCTATCTTGAAGCTGCTTATAATTTCGGAACCGGGAAAACAGAATACAGCTTATTTGCCGGCGCAGGCTTAAACTCTCCCGACGACAACAGTCTCGGCTACTACGGCAACGAAGGGTTTGAATTTGTGAACGTTGGTTTAAGTGTCGGACGAAGTCTGACTGTATCAGACAGATTTGAAATCCCGATGGATGCCAAATTGGTTATCAACCCGGCAACAGAACGGGCAATGCTTGTTTTGGCTTTAACCTTGAATGCAAAATAATTCACAATTCTTGTATCCAATACTTCGTTAGAATTTAGAATTTAGACATTAGATTCAAATCGCTTAATTCCAATCAGTTACAACCATCCACTAATTTGAGAGATTTTATTTACTAATTAACAATAAATCAATATCTTACATAAAATATTAACAGACTTTTGTGTATCAATAGTTCGTCTATTTTCTTAGTAAGATATTGATGAGTCCTCTCCGAAAAAGAATTTTTGACAAAAATATACCGAATCCGACATTATTAAATTACTTAATTTCAATTAGTTACAAAAATGACAATTCGTAATAATTCGTGAATTAGTGGTCAATTTTGAC
>DYOJ01000864.1 GCA_020720705.1 Acetofilamentum sp. | reverse complement strand
GCAAAGATTACCTACAAGGTTGGGTCGGAATTGCAATTGTTGAAATTATCGGAATTGCGTTTACGTTGTTTTTTTCTGGCGGTTTACCAAAAGCAGATTTTTCAAATTTCGGGTTTTGGTTCGGATTAAGCCCAATTATTGCCACATCATGCGTTGCAGCTTATCTTGCAGTACAACTTGTTTATTATCAACGCGATATTAACGACGGAAATAAATATCTTATCAGCGGAAAAGTCGAAAATAAATTTTATAAAATACGCAGTTCGAACAAAAGCAGCACGCTTACAAGCTTATCCGAGCGCACAACCTATTTTATTGTTGTTGATAAAAAGAAATATTTGATAAACGCATCGGATTTTGAAAAATGCCGAGTCGGCTCTAACGTAAAAATGTATGTAACCCTTTACAGTAAAAGAGTTTACGAGATTCAATTTTCATAATTTTGGGATATTCCGTTTTTTTTTGCTTCAAACTTCGGAACGAATCGTGCAACCTTCACTTGCTTTTGGTATCTGAATTTTGTATCTTACCGTTTTGCATCTTGAACACTTAAAACGATTTCATCATGAATTTCGTAAAAACATTACTCTTATCTGCTTGTATTCTAATGTGTTTCGCGCAGCTTTCTGCCCAAACAGATTCGGTTGTTATTGCCGGGCGAGCCGTAAATAAATACGGGAACTCGATAGTTTTGGAAATTTATGAGCATAATAGTAATTTTCAGAGAGTTTACTCAGACGTTTACGGTGTTTACAAAGTCAAAGTTCCGTTGGGCGCAAGAATCACGTTTTACAGTACGTCCTATAATTCGTATTATTATGTTGCCAACGAGATGTATCCTAAAACATCGGAAGTTCCGAGTGTCAGCAACACTTTAAAAAGAACAAAAAAAAGCATAGGCACAGCAAGCGTGGGCAGCTCAGAATATAACTTTTCGTATAACATCGTAAATCCGATATACGGAATTCCGTTTGCAAGTTCGCCAAACTATTCTTGGGATAACAACAGCAATGATTTTATTCCAAATATTTTGATAGATTATAGAGTTCAGTATAAAAAGTCATAAAGTTGAAAGTTTGTAAAGTTAAATTA
>DYOJ01000176.1 GCA_020720705.1 Acetofilamentum sp. | reverse complement strand
ATTACATCAACATCTTGGCTGTCAAGTGTGGACGCCCAAATATTGTATTTATTTGTAAGTCCGTTAAGCAAATTTCCGGTTCCGGCGGCGCAGTCCCAGATATAGTATTCGTCCTGCCAATCTTCGCCCAAAACATCGGCAAGATACTTTTGCGAAAGTTCGACCCAAATTTGCGGTGTAAAAAAACTGCCTTTACGTTCTCTAACATCCTGTGGCACAAGCAAATCGCGTCTTTCAACAATATAGTCCCAATACTGCTCGGAGGGCGGGCGTTCGTATTTGTTCCAAAATTGAGTATGTGCTTTTTGGTTATCGTTAAAGTAGGTTTTACTCGACCTGAACAATCCCATTTCATCATAACCTCTTTCTAATTCATAATAGCTTTTCTTCAGAAAGATTGACAATTTTTCCTTTATTGAATCATTGTCTATGGTTAATAAATCGGCAAGGTAGAAATCGGCTTCAATAACATTGTTTTTTTTTGCAATATCCCAATTAATAATGATTGTGGGTTTTACATCTCGTAACCATTTGTTAAACAATGATATAAAATTATTTTTATCAATTCTGATTTTGGTAATTTCTGTTTTACCGGCTATAAAATTTGCCTTAATAAACTTTTGCAGTTCATTTTCGTCTTTGTCATAATAAAAAAGCAGCGTGTTCGCATCTAAAATAGTTTTGACTTTTTCGTAAACAAGTTTAAATTCTTTGGTTTCGTGGTTTGAGGGAGCAACGTTCCAATTAAAATCGTTAAGATAAAATATTTCGTGAATATCGCTGTATCGAAGAAATGTTATTTTTTCCGCATCAAAAGCACCAAGCACGGAGGGTGGTAAAAATTTATCGAACGTACGGGCTTTTCCAATTGTTAAAATCAACTGAACCAATGAATTGTAACTATCAGAAATGCCTTTTTTGGCTTCAGCCCAAAGTAAACTTTCTTGTTCAAAAAGCGACGTTCCGTTTTGGTAGACTGTTACACAAAAATCCACGTTTCCGATTATTTTGGTTGTATCGTAATTCTCAAAATAGTCCTGTGCAACTTTATTTTTGAGTTCTTCTTCGCGGATATTTAGTTCGTATGACATTCTTTACTAATTATTTTAGATTTAAGACCTCAGATTACAGACAACAGACCATATAATATTGTATGTCTATATTTTAGAAATCAAATATGTAAAAATTTTTATACGGTTTAATAAAAATACGATTTATTCGACTATGAATTTTTTATGTTGTAATGACGGATTTATAAGCTGATTTTCTCCTTCGACTGTGTATTTTTTGAATGATTAAGTTTGAAATTCAAAGAAAAATGACTTGTGCCGCCGACTAAATGGTAGGTTTGTCGAGCAAACGTAAATCCGAATTTGTTTAGATTCAGCCCAAAACCAAACGTAAATCCGGCTGCACCGCCTCTGTCGGCGACACGTAATTCTTGTCGTCGTAAGTGATTATAACCCAGTGAAATAAAAAAACTTTTTGCAGGAATTATTTCTACCGCAATGATTGCATGACGAAACGCATTGTCCAAAATAGAAACGACATCTATGCGTGAAACTGTATCTTCGGCGGTGTCCGAAAACACAAACTCGGACGCTTCGGACGGAATTTCATAGAGCAAATTCCATTTTGTAAGGTGATGTGCCGTAAAATGAACCCGAAACGGCGCATGAGCCAGACGTTTACTTACACCGGCTTGAATATCAAAAGGCAGAGATTCGCGCGTGTCGTAATAGGATTTGAATTGATAACCGACATTTTTTAATACAAATCCGGCAGAAAAACCGGTTTCCGCTTTCGCATAACTCAAACCCGCATCGGCAGCAAGTGCAAAGGATTGGTAGGTTTCCAAGTGCGAATAAATGGGTTTCAGATTAATCCCCAAATTCCAATTTTCCCAAACTTGTTTTGCCCAAAACAAATTCAGGGCATAATCCGAAGCCTTAAACTCGCCGGTAATTGTGCCAATATCATTTGCTGCAATAAATGTTCCGTAATTTACGTAATGGATTCCGGCGGCAACTGTCCCCGAAGCCCCCAAATCATGGGTATAGCCTGCATATCCGAAATTTATTCCTGCAAAATAATTGACATAATTGAGTGTGATTCGATTATGTGCTTCCGGCGAAAGCAGAGCAGGGTTATGATAAGCAAGTTCGGCATTTGAACCGTATAAAGATACATTTGCACCTCCGATTCCGGCAACATTTGCAGAGTTTGTCAAAGATAAAAATGCAAAAGCATGTTCGCCGCCGGATTGAGCTGAAACATTAAATATCAATACATTAAAAATTAATATTAACCAATATCGCATGATTTACTTTTTTTGCAATTTTACAAAAAAAATATCAATAATTTGAGTTTCATTTCGTATAAAATAAAAATAATAAGCATAAAAACCTCATTGCCAGACAGTAAGTGATTTCGTGAAATTCAAAAATCAAAATATTTGTAGTAAAATCGCAAAAAAAGTTACCTTCGCAAAAATAAATCACAAAAGAATTTTTCGCAAATATGTCTGAGAATCAAAATATCAGCCTGTCGGAATTAAACAAACTTGTTGCCAATGTTTTAAAAAAGCAATTTGCACAAACTTTTCGAGTAGTTGCCGAAATCAGTCAAATACAAGAAAACCATACAGGACATGCGTATCTTGAACTAATTGAAAAAGAGACATTTGGCGATAATTTAACCGCTAAAGCACGTGCCACAATTTGGGCATCTGTGAATCGGATGTTAAAACCATACTTCCGGTCGGTTACGGGCACATACCTCGAAGCCGGCATGAAAGTACTGCTTGTTGTGAGCATCGAATTTCATGAGGTTTACGGATATAGTTTGAATATCAAGGACATAGACCCCACATACACACTCGGCGATATGGAACGCAGACGTCTCGAAATTATCAGACGATTGGAAGAAGAAGGTGTAATGGATATGAACAAAACGCTGGAACTGACGGAAATTCCGCAACGCATTGCGATTATTTCGTCTCAGACGGCAGCAGGGTATGAAGATTTTATGAGGCAAATTTCAGACAATCCGGCAGGCTATATCTTTTATACAAAACTGTTTACGGCAGTAATGCAAGGCAGAGAAACCTCCGAGTCGGTTGTTGCAGCCTTAGACAAAATTGCAGGCATGGAAGAGCAGTTCGATGCTGTGGTTATTTTGCGAGGCGGAGGCTCCAAAACAGACTTGCAAGCGTTTGATGACTATTGGATAGCACTGAATATCAGTCAATTCCCATTGCCTGTGCTGACAGGTATCGGGCACGAACGCGATGAATCCGTTGCCGATTTGGTTGCACACACCTCGCTGAAAACCCCCACTGCCGTTGCCGAGTTTCTTATTGAGCGTCTTTCCGATTTCGACTCGTTGTTGAGTGATATTTCGGAACAAATTTCGCGTACAACCAAAGATTTACTGTTCAAGGCGAAGTCGGATTTGGCAAAGCTGGCATATCAATTTGTGCCGATAGTGAAAAACAAAATCCATACAGAACACCGAATCTTGGACAATACGACACACCGACTTGAAACAAAATTAAGAACAAGATTCGATACAGAACACAATCGTATCAAAGAGATTTTTTATAGACTAAACAAACGTTCAATAAACAATCAACAAAAAGAATATCAGCGACTTAATTCACTTTTTTCCGAACTCCGCACACAAGCCGAACGTAACATTTTGCGCGTTGCACATCGCATTGAACTTGCCCGACTAAGTGCCGAACTACTCTCGCCCGAACAAACTTTGAAACGCGGGTTTGCTTACATTACGCAAAATAATTCTTTGGTTTCTCGTACATCTCAACTTGATAAAGATACAGAAATAACAGCAACTTTGATAGACGGAACGTTCACAGCCGAAGTAAAAAGTATCTCAAAAAGCAAGCTCAATATGGAGTAAATTTTTTCATCCTGCCGAAAAAAATCATACCATAAATTTGAATTGAATCAAAGAATATCTACTTTCGTGCGTTTATTTTTTTGAGTAAATGTTTGAATTTCTATCAGATATTTTTAACTTTAACCCGTTGAAACCGTATATTTTTACCCGATTTGAATTTTGGGCATTTTTTACGGTCGTTTACGGTGTATTTACCGCCGTACATAAAAAAATTGTTCCGCGAAACGCTTTTTTATTTCTGGTAAGTCTGTTTTTTTACTGGAAAACAGGTGGTCTGTTCATTACGCTCTTAGTTTTTTCAACAATTGTTGATTTTTTTATCGGAAAAAAAATTTATCATATCCGAAATAAGTCAAAAAAGCGAATGCTTATTGCAGGAAGTATTCTTGTAAATCTTTTCATATTAGCATATTACAAATACACCGGATTCTTTATCGAAAGTCTAAATTATGTATTAGGCACAAAAATTCCGGTGGTTGATTTATTTGCAACTTGGGTCAATCAATTTGCGGGGACACATTTTACTATAGACAAAATTTTGCTTCCTGTCGGGATTTCGTTTTATACGTTTCAAACACTGAGCTATTCCATTGATATTTACAGAGGTAAGTTAAAACCTGTCGGGTCAATATTGGATTTCGGATTCTACGTTACATTTTTTCCGCAATTGGTTGCCGGTCCGATTGTGAGAGCATCGGAATTTATACCGCAAATATACAAAAAGTTTGAACTGTCTAAAGTAGAGTTTGGCTTAGCTATATTTATGATTATCAACGGTTTGATGAAAAAAATGTTTGTATCCGACTATCTATCCGTAAACTTGATTGACCGAGTTTTTGAAAGTCCGATTCGATTTTCGGGCGTAGAAAATTTGCTTGCCGTGTATGCGTATTCTCTGCAAGTATATGCCGATTTTTCGGGCTATACGGATATTGCCATAGGTTTAGCATTGTTGATGGGTTTTCGGTTGAGTGCAAATTTCAATTCGCCATACAAAGCCGTTTCAACCGGCGAATTTTGGAAACGTTGGCACATTTCTTTATCCACTTGGCTAAAAGATTATCTGTACATCCCCTTGGGCGGTAACCAACACGGCACATTTCGCACCAATCTGAATTTAATGCTGACCATGCTCATCGGCGGTTTATGGCACGGGGCGAGTTGGCAATTTGTCATTTGGGGAGGACTTAACGGTGTCGGTTTAGTGATTTTTAAATATTGGAATAAAATAAGTCCGTTTCGGGACAGCAGGTCTTGGCTTGTCCGTTTTTACGCTATTTTCTTGACTTTCAATTTTATAACAGCAACTCGGCTATGGTTTCGCGGCGAAAGTATGAGCAAAGTGAACGATATGATGCAACAAATAAGCTCTGCCTTTGATGTATCCCAAATACCGCAAGTAATTTCGGCTTATGCCGGAGTATTTTCAGTGCTGATTTTTTCTTTTGCAGTGCATTGGTTACCTTCAAAATTCAAAGAACGCTACAGAATGTTCTTTGCCGAAAGTCCGAATTGGATGAAAATTGTGGCTGTTTTGCTCGTGGTATTTGCAATATGGCAGGTGCGCACGGCTGAAATTCAACCATTTATTTACTTTGCTTTTTAAAAACAATACTCCGTTAATGTTTTTTGTAAGTTACTGATTTATTGCAAATTATATTAGAAAATTTCTAAGTTATGAAAAATG
>DYOJ01000175.1:3227-5611 GCA_020720705.1 Acetofilamentum sp. | reverse complement strand
CTGACCTGCATTCGTCCGTAGGACAATGTAGCGTCATTTCAAAATTGACTTGACAATAGTCCGGTTTTCAGACTTTTTTTAAACAATTAAACAAATCACCGAAGAAATCAACAGTTTGCAAATTTGTAATATTCTCTTTGCCAAATAATTACCGTTTATATTATTTCGAACTCACGTTTTCGGTATAATATCAAACAAAACGATTTCAAATAATAAACAACTCTCACTAAAAAATGCTCAATAACGGTAATACAATTCTCAATACAATAATGGTAATTCTAATTTCACATTAATTTAACATACAAAAATTTTGACTTATGAAATATTTACGTAGATTTGCATTTAGATATACATTTTTCAGGATGAAACAGTTCAATTCAACATACAATTCAATATCTGTAGAAGCAAATATTATCATTCCGCAAAAAACGGAGTGAGAAAATGTATGCTGTTCCCGAAACCCTTCTCGCTCTTCATTTAGCGGGGAGGGTTTCGGTTTTTAGAGCCTAACGGAAACGTTTGTAATTTTAGACACCAATAGATTATGTATCAGATAAAATTAAGAAGTTCGGACAGTACCGAAGGTCGCAGAATGACGGGCGCACGCAGTCTTTGGCGCGCAAACGGCATGCGTAGCGAGCATTTCGGAAAACCGATTTTTGCCATTGCAAACTCATTTACGCAATTTGTACCCGGACATGCACATTTGCACAATATCGGACAATATGTCAAGCAAAAAATTGAATCTTTCGGATTTTTTGCTGCCGAGTTTAATACCATTGCTCTTGATGACGGAATCGCTATGGGGCATCAGGGAATGTTGTATTCTTTGCCTTCACGCGAAATAATTGCCGATAGTGTTGAATATATGTGCAATGCACATCAAGTTGATGCGTTATTTTGTATCTCAAATTGCGACAAAATTACACCCGGTATGCTGATGGCTGCCATGCGCTTAAATATCCCGACTGTGTTTGTGTCGGGCGGTCCGATGGAAGCCGGAAAATTTCAATCTCGAAAAATTGACCTTGTGGATGCAATGGTCATGGGCGGAAATGTGAGCACATCCGATGACGATTTACTGCAAGCCGAACGCTCAGCCTGCCCGACATGCGGCTCGTGCTCAGGGATGTTTACAGCTAATTCAATGAATTGCCTGACAGAGGCATTGGGATTGGCTTTGCCCGGAAACGGCACCGTTGTTGCCACACATTCAGGCAGATACAATTTATTCGACCAAGCCTCAGAGTTATTGGTAACCAATACTTTGGATTATTATAAAAACGGAAATATATCGAAACTTCCGCGTTCAATCGCCACGAGAGCCGCATTTTTGAATGCCATGAAAACAGATATTGCCATGGGGGGTTCTACAAACACAGTTTTACACCTGTTGGCAATCGCACACGAAGCCGGAGTAGAATTTTCAATGGCAGATATTGATGATTTATCTCGCAAAATCCCGTGCATTTGCAAGGTTTCCCCAAATTCAAACTATCATATCGAAGATGTAAACCGTGCGGGCGGAGTTTCCGGAATTATGGCAGAATTGAATCGTCAAAATTTGTTGGATATCAATGTGATACGAATTGACTCCGAAAGTTTGGGAACTCATTTAACCGAATACGATATATTCAGCGAAACATGTTCCGACAAAGCTAAAATTCTATACGGGAATGCCCCCGAAGGAAAAACGAATCTCGTATTTGGAAGTCAATCAGCCAGATATGAGACACTTGACACCGACCGTGAAACAGGTTGTATCCGAAGCGTTGAACATGCCTACACTTCTGACGGCGGTTTGTGTGTATTGTTCGGAAATATCGCCCCGAACGGATGTATCGTAAAAACAGCAGGAATTGCCACCGAGTTATTCCATTTTGAAGGAACAGCCGTTGTTTTTGAAAGTCAGGACGATGCCTCGGAAGGAATATTGAACGGCTCGGTGAAAGCCGGTGATGTAATCGTGATTCGATATGAAGGTCCGGCGGGAGGTCCGGGAATGCAAGAAATGTTGTACCCGACCTCGTATCTGAAATCTCAAAAATTAGACAAAACATGCGCATTGCTGACAGACGGACGATTCTCCGGCGGTACATCCGGTTTATCAATCGGACATGTTTCACCCGAAGCAAGTGCCGGAGGAACCATCGCACTCATTCGCAACGGCGACCCTATTTTGATAGATATCGAAAAACGTCGAATATCGTTGCAAATAAGTGATACCGAATTGAATCAGAGAAAAACAGAGGAACTTGCACGAAACGCAAACGCCTTTACCCCGACTACTCGCCACAGAACAATCTCAAAATCACTTCAATTATACGCAAAACACGTCTCATCTGCCGATAAAGGTGCTGTGAGAATCGTATAAATTGGTCATT
>DYOJ01000175.1:0-3127 GCA_020720705.1 Acetofilamentum sp. | reverse complement strand
GGTCATCGGTCATTTGTTATTAGTCATCGGTCATTAGTCATTGATCATTTGACATTGGTCATTTGAAAATGATATAATTTGCTTATTTTGAGAATATTATGTCAAATATTAAGCATAGATTTTACACGTTTTGAGTATGTTTTTCAATGGCTTTTTTAAGAACCTTTCATAAGGTCTCAGACCTTTGAAACGGTTTAATACCAACCGGTTCGATGGTTTTCGAGCAATCGAAAGGTTTAAGACTCGCGCTTACTAAACGGCATTGATATATTTTTTGACAATTTGTTTATGAGCTTATAGATTTAATTGATTTTCAGAAAACAAACCTTATGTCAAATGTCAAATGACTAATGACCAATGACCAATGACCGATGACCAATGTCAAATAACTTATGTCCGATTAACAAATATCTTATATCCAAAATTAAAATAAATCGTATTGAATATGAACATGATAGAAAATAAAATAAGCGGCGCTGAGGTCGTCATAAAATCACTTTTGATTGAAGATGTTGAAACCGTATTCGGATATCCGGGCGGAACAATAATGCCCGTGTATGATGCCTTGTTCGATTATACCGACCAAATAAACCACATACTTGTTCGCCACGAACAAGGTGCAATACATGCTGCCGAAGGATATGCCCGTGTAACAGGAAAGGTGGGCGTTTGCTTCGCGACATCCGGTCCCGGGGCAACCAATCTGATTACGGGTTTGGCGGATGCAATGATAGATTCGACCCCCGTGGTTTGTATTTCGGGTCAAGTAGGCAGCAGTTTACTCGGTACAGATGCGTTTCAGGAAACCGATGTCATCGGTATTTCGATGCCGGTAACAAAATGGAACATTCAAGTAACAAAATCCGAAGATATTGCTGGTGCGATAGCAAAAGCTTTTTATATTGCACGCAACGGCAGACCGGGACCGGTTTTAGTAGATATTACAAAAGATGCACAATTCGGTCAAACACATTTTGAATATCAAAAATGTGTGAAAATCAGAAGTTATATGCCGTGCCCGGAATTGAATCGAACACATTTGCGGCAAGCGGTTAGTGCAATACATGCGGCTAAAAAGCCTTTGATGCTTGTGGGGCAGGGAATTATGCTTTCGGGTGCAGAAGCCGAATTGCTCGAATTTGTTGAAATTTCAGGTATTCCCGTAGCTAACACGCTGCTCGGAATAGGTGCTCTGCCGGTCGGACATCGCTTACATGTCGGGAATTTGGGGATGCACGGTAACTACGCTCCAAACATCAAAACAAATGACGCTGATTTAATTATTGCCGTAGGAATGCGCTTTGACGACCGAGTTACCGGAGACGTAACGCGCTATGCTTCACAGGCTAAAATCATTCATATTGATATTGATAAATCAGAATTTAATAAAAATATCAAAGTAACTCATGCCTTGCTCGCCGATGCCAAAGAAGCACTCAAAGAACTTTCAAAATTGATAAAACCAAACAGATATCCGGAATGGCTGGCTGAATTTGAACAAGGTAAAACTTATGAAACACAAACACTTGCGCTTGATGCAACACCAAACGATGCCTTACGCATGTGGGAAGTTGTTCAAATGTTATCCGACAAAACTAAGGGTGAAGCTGTTGTTGTATCGGATGTAGGACAGAATCAAATGGCTGTATTTCAACACTATGCTTTTCGGAATACTCGAAGCGGAATTACATCCGGAGGCTTAGGCACAATGGGGTTTGCTTTGCCCGCAGCAGTCGGGGCAAAAATTGGTGCACCTCAAAAAATGGTTATTGCGGTTACGGGAGACGGCGGTTTTCAAATGACCATTCAAGAACTCGGGACGATAATGCAAAGTCAAATTGCACTGAAAATTCTTATCCTGAATAATAATTTTTTAGGCATGGTTCGTCAATGGCAACAACTTTTTTTTGATAAACGCTATTCGTTTACCGATATGAAAAACCCTGATTTTGTTAAAATTGCGGAAGCGTATAACATAAAAGCCCGAAAAATTTCGCATGAATCCGAACTCCCCGAAGCTTTGGATGAGTTTCTGAATTACGAAGGCGCATACCTCTTGGAAGCCGTTGTTGAACGCGAAGAAAATGTTTTTCCGATGGTTGCTGCCGGCGCATCAGTATCCGAAATCAGACTTAAATAAACCTTAAACAGTCTTTGTAATAAAACTCATAACACATTGTAATACATAATATTATACAGATATTTCAAATGAATGTTTTAAGAAATTCTGTAGAAACCCGGTAGAAATTCGATTGAAACTAAAAAAAAATGAATGACTACTTTTTGACTATTGAATGACTACTTTATGACAAAAATTTCGATAGAAGAAATGACAATAACCAATATTATATCAAACATTTACACGTTATCTTGCAGACTCTAAATAATCATTTAAAATTGAAATCATGGAAAAGCAATATACAATTTGCATTTTTACCGAAGACACCATCGGAATGTTGAACAGAATAACAATCATATTTACAAGACGTTACATAAATATTAAAAGTATTACCGCTTCGGAATCGGAGGTGAAAGGGGTGTATCGCTACACGATAGTTGTGAAATCTACACCCGAAAAAGTTGAAAAAGTAATCGGACAAATCGAAAAACAAACAGACGTATTCAAAGCGTTTTTGCTTGAAGACGAAGACATTGTATATCAAGAAATTGCATTATACAAAGTAGGCTTAAAAAATTTCGGAAACGGACAATTGGAAAAAGTTGTTCGTGAAAATCACGCTCGTATTTTAGCCGTTGAACCCGAATATGTCGTTTTGGAAAAAACAGGTCATAAACGAGACACAAAACATTTGTTTGAAATACTTGAACCTTTTGGTATTATGGAATTTGCCCGCTCAGGAAGAGTCGCAGTAACGAAACCTATGAAAATGTTAAGCGAATATTTAAAAGAATTTGACATTAAAGCAAAACGAAAAAAGAAGTAAACAGTTATCAGTTATCAGTTATCAGTGAACAGTTATCAGTGAACAGTTATCAGTTATCAGTTATCAGTTATCAGTGAACAGTGAACAGTGAACAGTGAACAGTTATCAGTTATCAGTGAACAGTGAACAGTTATCAGTTATCAGTGAACAGTTATCAGTTATCAGTTATCAGTTATCAGTGA
>DYOJ01000174.1:2194-5627 GCA_020720705.1 Acetofilamentum sp. | reverse complement strand
TAATTCCTAATTCTTAATTCCTAATTCCTAATTCCTAATTCTTAATTCCTAATTCCTAATATACGTTTATTCAGTGATGATTTTTACGTTATCAATTTCCCAAGCAGAAGCATTTGAATTAGAGCTGGTATATCTGAAAGCCACTCTGACATTATTGCTTCCGGCAAATGACTTAATATCAACGCTCCCGGCACTGATAAAAGTCCAATCATTACCGGGCGGCATCAAAAATCCTTCCAACTGAATCCATGTACCGCTTTCTGTGGGTAATTTTGTTTCATCGTAATCGTTTGATATAAGTATCTGAATATCTGACCAATCAGAGTGTGAATGCTTATTTATGGCATGTCGAAAGGTCAAAATGGCTGATTTTACGGTACTTAAATCAATACTATCACTCACTAACCAATCTTCATTTTCGACCGGTGTTCCGGAATAACCACTCATATACGCATAAGCAGTCCCGTTATAAGTCGTATTGTACCAATTCTGACTTCCTTTAATATTTTTTCCGGTGAAAAGACCAAGAGAAGTATTAAAATCTTCAAACACCAAAAAGTTTCTTACAATTCTCTCTTCGGTTTTTTCGCTTATACCGACATCGTTTAATCCATTAACTACCAACTGCTTAGTGTCATAATACTTTGTAAATATCGAAACAACATCGCCTCGACCTTTGGGGATGGGCGTGAGATTAAATGTTGCGAAATTTGAATTACGAAGAATAATGGTACTCTCGGCAAAATCTTCAATTGTACGGTCTTCGCCTGTTTGTGCGTTTGAAGGCAGATTCAAAATGGCATACGTTTTTGAAGTATCATTTGATGAAAATTGCACACCTTCCAAACGAATCAGAGTTGCGATATGCTCGTCGTTAAGTTGTGATATTTTCATTCGTTTAGGTTGTATCGGCTGTCCGCCGGGTATTTTGTACAAATAATCTCGAACAAATCCGCCCGGAATACGCGCAGGCTCTTGCACGGCTTCCGACCATAATTGCAATTGGTGAACATTTTTTGCAGTACCAAAATACAGACCTTCGCATTTTACATACAACAACTGCCCAATCGGATATTCGCGAAACATTTCCTGCATATCAATGCTCAAAACCAAACCGCCGGTACTGTCTTGAATGTACAAAGATTTATACACATTTTCGCTTTCGTCGCTCGAAATTACTGTGCCTTGAATCACAAAGCTCGAATCAATGATTGCTCCTGCGGCATAGCGCGCTTTGAAATCAGCAATCGTGATATTGGGTGTAAAATCAATTTTTCGGGAATCGTCCACAACTGTCGGGACGATATTAAACTCATCTTTTACGCAGTTGGTCAGCAACACCAATGTTACCAAGACTGCTATGATATTAAAAATTTTTATTTGTTTCATATTTTTTATTTGTAAATATAATTTGTAACGTAAACTGTAATTAGAAATTTGAAATATTTGAGCGTTACGAGTTAAAGAAACATTTTTCCCGTAATCTGATTTCTAATGTCTAAAATCTGAAATTGATATTCAAATAATATTGACGTCCGTAATAGTAGAAATATTTTGCGGGAAATTTATCAGGGGACGAAATATCATAGCGCAATTGCTCATAACCGCCTGTTATTATCTCTTTATTATCCAACACATTACTGACATTCAGATTCAGGGCAAGGTTATATTTTCGTGCGATTTGGAAAGATTTTCCCGCAAAAACATCTAAAGTATATGCTTTTGGCAAAAGTTGTTGTCGAACTACTTTGTTGTATTCTTCACTTCCTACGGTCAAATTTTGAACAGCATCTGTCGTGAGGCGTGTTGGGCTGAAGGATAAATATCTATCTTGAACATAAGCAACATTAGCACCGATGTTCCAGAATTTAGGTGCCCAGTATTGAAATCCGCCCGAAAAAGCTGTTTGCGGCGTACCGTCCACAATGTATCCCTTAGCATAAATGATGTCTTGGTCCAATATTTGAGCATTATTATCAACAATTGCGGTGTATTCCGGAGCAGAAGTCCACCTATAATAACCGAGTGAAGCTACCGCTTGTACTGTAAATCCGGGGAATAAAGTAATCTCGCCGGCAAATTCAGCACCCTGATGGATTTGGTTGATACCGGTTATTGCATAATTTACAAAATTTTGATAACCATCATGGTAGAAACTTCTATTCCATGAGCGATTTTCAAAAGTCGTGTAAAATACATCTAACGAGGCTTTTACCTTTGGGGCACGAAGTACATAACCCCCATCGAATGAGGTAATGAATTCATTTTCCAAATTCGGAATTACATCGTTTCGTGTGCGAACCGAGAGATAAGAATCTCGAAAATCGGGAGCTTTGGTTTCATACATTGCATTTGCACGCAAGAAATGTCGTCCGGTAATTTTAAAAACTACACCACCTTTGCTGCTGTTGTTTATGAAACTTTGTTTTTCGGAATCACCCAAGGAGTGCTCGCCCGGGAACGCTTCTTTTTCCATATTTCCCGTTCGCCAAAAGTTTGTAAACGAGCCTTTTGTTGCAAGATAAACATCGAAACGTTTGTAAGTCATATCCAACTGTGTCCATGCTTCGGTGTACTTGATGTGTGCATCATAATCGTATCCGAAACGGTCGCCTTCGTAGGCAATACGGTTCGGAAAACGAATATCGCTGTCGGAAAGTTCGACCTCGTTCGTTGGAGAGCTTTCATTGGTTGCCGGAGCATATTTATCTTTATCCACAATAAAATCGCCGCCAAGTAAATCTTCTACGGTTTTGTAGTGCATTCCGAGAAAATTACGATGTGTAACGCCAACTTTCAACTCTATATTATCGTCCAATTTTGTATTCAGCAAGGATGCAAAATAGAGTTGCTTTTCATCATCGTGCCAACGTTCAATAATATACTCGGAGCGGTATCCGCTTAGTGTTGTTCCGAGTTCTCCGTTCGGGTTTGCGATGACATCTTTTGTGTTCAGGTTTGTACGGTACAAATTTTCCCAATCAATTTGAGCATTTCCGGAGGTCAGTTTTTCAGTTGCAAGGATACGTTCTGCATCGGACATGTTTTCGTAACTCGGCAAATAACGGTAATAATCCGGTCGCGGGTCTAAGGCATTGTACCAATTCAGCGACGTATTGCTGTATTCGCCCATTGTGTAAGCAACTGATGTATTTAGAGTTGTACGTTTGCTTATGGTCCAATAGTGCGATAAAATACCTGTGGGTTTGTTTGAGTATGACGTTCGAGAATTTCTTTTTTTCCCGTCCTGCCAACCCCAATACGGGTTGTAAAAATTATTTCCCGTCAAGTCATACACCTCCTGTGTGGTACCGCCTTGCTTTCCGCGTTCGGCAGGCGACCCGAATCCGACAATTCCGATGCTGTGTTTGTCATTGATTTTCTTTTCGGCAGATACGAAATATGCCCAAGCATCGTAATACGTTCCTTCAAC
>DYOJ01000174.1:0-2094 GCA_020720705.1 Acetofilamentum sp. | reverse complement strand
GCATCATTCAGCCCGCCCCATAGCGACCATATCGGATTTTCGCTTTCGAGGTCGTTCATTTGAATACCGTTCATATACAATGTGGAGTATTCGTTATCGTAGCCTCTGACTTTGAATCGTAAAGGTCCGAACGTGTATCCGGCAGTGGACAAATACAAATCTTTAGAACCATGCAAAATTCCGGATATACTTTCGCTTGAATTTTCTTCGGCATTTTCAACTTCCGATTCCGACAATTCAACAACGGCATCGTTAGCCTTGCCTGTCGGAGACAACGGAATGGTGCCGAGGTCAATTTCAGCACCGGCAGAAATCGAAAAAGTTTGCACAACTGTCGAATATCCCTGTTTTGAGATTTCAACGGTATAAGTACCGCTACCGTCAAACATCAGAGAGAACGCACCGTCTGCTCCCGAACTTCCTGATGTGCCGGTTTCTTTTATCACAACATTTGCTTCCGATAAAAACAGACCTGTTTTTGCATCGGATACTTTACCTGTCACATTTGATGCTACCTGTGCAAATGCCGGAATCCCCGCAAGCAACAGAAAAAACAAAAAAGTGACTTTTTTTTGAATAGGAATAAACATAATAAAACTATATTAAATTTAAGAAATACATAAAAATATTCTTTAAAACCGAAACCGAAACACACTACCGGCAAAAAATCCTTTTACTGTATGCCTTGATTGTATGTTTTTGTCTCCCGAAATATATGTTAAAAAAAAACAATGACATACTTTTTTTAAAAAAATATCTATTTTTGACAAAATTTGTAATTTTAAGGACGAAAAAGCGACAAAAATTGAAACCAATTATCGTTTGAGCGACAAAATTACGTACAATTTTGGTTAAATCGTAACATTTAATATCATGATACAATTATTTAAAAAATTTTTAATATTGACAATCGCAACGACGTATTTTCTTTCGTTGTCGGCACAAAAAAAAGACTATTCCATAGCGAGTATAGGGTTCTATAATTTAGAAAATATATTTGACACCATAGACACGCCCGATGTAAGCGATTCGGAATTCACACCCGCCGGAGCAAAAGTCTGGAACACAGATAAATACTACAAAAAAATGAACAACATGGCAGAAGTCATTTCCCATATCGGAGACGAGCATATTGCCGGCGGCCCCTACATATTAGGCGTTTGCGAAATTGAAAACCGCTCAGTACTGGTTGATTTGGTAGATATGCCTCAATTGAAACCATCAAATTACGGTATTGTTCATTATGATTCGCCCGACTATCGCGGCGTGGACGTAGGATTGTTGTACCGAAAAGATTTTTTTGAAGTAACAAACAGTCGTTCGGTTCGATTAGTTATTGACAAAGGCACAGATACAGGTTCTAAAACGGGCGACCGTGAATTTAAAACACGCGACCAACTTGTTGTTTCCGGAAAATTAAACGACGAAATGATACACATCATCGTAAACCATTGGCCCTCACGGCGCGGAGGCGAAAAACGCAGCCGTCCGTTGCGCGAAGCTGCAGCGGCACTTTCAAAAAGCATTGCCGATTCTATTTATAAAACCGATGCAAATGCCAAAATCATCATCATGGGCGACTTAAATGATGACCCGACAAATACATCGGTTAAAAAAATTATCGGCGCAAAAGGTACCCAAACCGAAGTGCTGGCACAAGGATTTTTTAATCCGATGTACGAAAAATATCAAAAAGGCATCGGCACCGGTGCATACCGCGATTCGTGGAGCTTGTTTGACCAAATGCTTTTATCGCACGGACTTTTGGGAGAAGATAAAACAAGTTACAAATTTTGGAAAGCCCAGATTTATAAAAAACCTGACATGATACAAACGACCGGACAATACGAAGGCTACCCTTTGCGAACGTTTGTAGGTGATACATTTATGAACGGATACAGCGACCATTTTCCTGTTTACCTTTTCTTGATTAGAGAGAAATAGTGTTAAATCAACTTTAATTTTACATAAAATAATGCTTTTTTTGCCCTTTTATGGAAAAAATGTCATAGTTTTGCATACAAATTTTTAATTATTCATATTTATTTTTTATTAACATTAAATTTTTTCACTTATGAAACGAAATTTATTATT
>DYOJ01000173.1 GCA_020720705.1 Acetofilamentum sp. | reverse complement strand
CAAAGTTATTTATTTTTTTAAAATCAGAGCATATTAAAAAATAAATTAACCAAAAAATTTATTCGAATTATATCCTAAAATCCGCATGACATATTTTAAAAGCCATCCACAATTGATTGGGAAGTGGTTAATTTTTTAATCTATTGATACCCTGTTTATTATTAAATCACTGATAATGCACCACGAGTATATTTAGGGTCTGCTGAGAAACTAAAAAAAAGATGAGTAATTTTATATTTTAATGCGTTTTAGATTTTCATTCTATAAAATTCATAATAAGGTGAAATATATTTTTGGTGAAAAACAATCATTTTTCAATGTCCCGTAGGTCGAAGATAAAAGGCATTAGACTAAATGTTGGTAACAAAGGAATTATTAAAGACAAACCCCGAGCGTTGCTGCTTCGCAGCAACGCTCGGGGTTAATCTATTCGTTGTTAGTTTTTTTACCAACATATAGTCCCTACGGGACTTCAAATGCAATGAAATAATGCAAAAAGTTAAAAAAACCCTGCACTTGAAAATTAATTATACAGTATACGTGATTGATAATTTATGATATTTATTTTTTCAGCAGACCTTATTTAAAAGTTAACCAAAAAAGTAAAAAGCATTCTCAATATGCTCCAAATTTTGATATTTTGAGTTGTGCACAACGGCAATAATATCAAAACGCACTTCTACATTTAATCGGTTTGAAACCACATATTCATTCGCTGCCATCACTAAAAGTTTGATTTTCTTTTTAGAAACAAATTCTTCGGGATTGCCGATAAACGTATTATTTCGGGTTTTAACTTCAACGATGACTAGGGTTTCAGGATCTTTTTGGGCTATAATATCTATTTCGGCTTTGAGATAGGTCCAGTTTCTCGCTAAGATGGTATAACCTTTTTGTTCGAGATATTCTTGAGCCAATTTTTCGCCTAATTCGCCTAATTCGTTGTGTTCTGCCATGATGAAGTTTGAAGTATGAAAATAGAAAGATGAAATAGCCATAAGATTGACATCATACCAACAGGGAATGGCTATTACATCTGACCATTAAAAACAACTGCGAAGCATATCAGTGAACTCCGCTAAAAAATAATACAAAGTGAATTAAATAATTATAAACAAATGAAATGTCGATATGCGATAAATAACACACCAACCGAGAATGAATATTTGTGAATCTTGTTATTAAATTTGTGTCATTTGTGGTTAATAAAAACACAGAATACCAGTCCGTTATAAAATTATATACATAAGAAATATTTTATTTAAAAATGATTTTTGAATAACTATCTGCTACGCTTAATTGGATTTTTGTACCCAAAATCAAAGCACGGTTATCAGGAAAATGACCGGCAGGGAAATCGAATAGAATAGGATAATCTGTTCCTTTTGTTACTTCCAAGATCATTTGTTCTATGGTTTTACCAAAAGGCGTATCACTTTCTTTCATCTCATTAAAACCACCTAGAATCAATCCTTTTATGTCTTTAAAAAAACCTGATAATTTTAAACTATATAAAAGTCTGTCCAAGCGATACATGTATTCACCCACATCTTCAATAAATAGAATTTTACCTTTCGTTTTCACATGATAAGGGGTTCCAATCAGATTTTGTATAAGTGTCAAATTTCCACCGGTTAAAATACCCGAAGCTGTTCCGATTTGATTGTATTTTGAACCTTGTATATCATAATCCAATTGCTCTCCCATCATAGCTTTTCGCAAACTCTCCAAGCCGGTTTGGGTTTCTGTTTTGTTTTTGGCAAATTGAACAGGCATTATTCCGTGAATACAAGGTAAACCCAATAATTGCCATTGGTTATGAAAAACGGTAATATCGGAAAAACCAATGAGTAATTTTGAATTTTTATGTAAAGAGCTAAAATCAATTTTATCTATAATACGTATAGCCCCATATCCGCCACGCAATGCCCAGATTGCTTTCACTTCAGGATTATCAATAGCTGATTGAAAATCGGCAAGTCTCTCGGCATCAGTTCCTGCAAAAACCCCATCACGCTTTAACACATTTTTTCCGACTAATGCACGCATTCCGATGGACCCCAACCAGTTTACAGCAGCAGCAACAGGACTTTCGTCCGGAATAAATCCGGCAGGAGATAGGAGTGCTACAAGGTCGTTGGGTTTTAAAACTAATGGTATCATAATATAACTTGAAACTTGAAACAAAAAACGTGAAATAATTACACTTCCGCTTTTTCAGCAGCCACCTCTCTATTAATACTTCGCATCAATCCTGTTAAAACTTTTCCGGGACCGATTTCTATAAACAAGTCGCCTCCGTCGGCAATCATTTGTTGAATGGATTGTGTCCAAAGTACCGGAGCTGTGAGTTGCGCTATCAGATTTTGCTTTATTTCATCTTTGTCCGTAACTGCTTTAGCAACCGCATTTTGATATACAGGACAAATAGGATTTTGAAATTCGGTTTCCATAATGGCTCTGGCTAATTTTTCACGCGCCGGTTCCATCAATGGGCTGTGAAAAGCGCCACCAACCGGAAGAATCAAAGCACGTTTAGCCCCTCTTTCTTTTAAAACTTCACACGCTTGGTTGACCGCTTCTACATCGCCGGAAATCACTAATTGACCGGGACAATTGTAATTGGCTGCCACCACTATTCCTGTGGTATTTTTACAAACTTCCTCAACCAAAGCATCTTCCAAACCTAAAACGGCAGCCATGGTAGATGGTTTCAGTTCGCACGCTTCTTGCATTGCCATTGCACGTTGGTAAACCAATTTTAAACCATCTTCAAACGAAAGTGCTTTGGCTGCCACCAACGCCGAAAATTCACCCAACGAATGTCCGGCAACCATTTGCGGTTGAAATGCTTCACCCATAAGGTTTGCACTGATTACAGCATGAAGAAAAATAGCGGGTTGGGTCACTTTGGTTTGTTTTAAATCTTCGGCAGAACCGGAAAACATTATTTCGGTAATGTTATAACCCAATATTTCGTTGGCTTTTTCAAACATTTTTTTGGCAATAATAGATTTTTCATAAAGGTCTTTGCCCATACCTTCAAATTGGGCGCCTTGACCGGGGAAGATGTATGCTTTCATGTGTGTTCTAATAAGTTAATATTTCAAATAGTTTTGATTGTGTTTTCGATGTGTTTTTTTACTTTGCCCCAAGTTATATTTTGATCAAATACGATTGGATCTGGTTGAATTTCGGCATCATCAAAATAGGCCAAACTTCTTAAAACATGAAAAGTAGTTTGATGCGGGAATTTTTGAGTGTAAAATTCAAACAATTGTTCTAAGGTAAATTTTTGTAAGAGAAAGTATAAATCAAAGAAATCTTTTTTGTTTCCTCTACCTGTGATGGCGTCTAATTTCATAGCTGCAATATCTTCTATTGAAGCAATTCTCATTTTGTCTTTTTCTATAAACGGATGTTGAAATGGGTATTTAAAATGAATAAAATCAACTTTAATTCCATTTATATTTGAAATCAATGCTTTTTCTGTTTGATGATTTATTGTGACATCAAAATCAGACAAAAGATTTTCCAAAAGAACATTGAAATGAAAAGAATCATAAGAAAAAAAATCAAGATCGATAGACTTCCTACACCCTAACTGAAGTGCTAAGGCAGTTCCACCAACTAAAACAAAAGATTTAAGATAGTCTTTAGAACTTAAATCCATCAATAATCCCAATGTAAGTGGTTCAACGGTTTGGTATTGTAACATATAAATTGAGATTTTTCTATTGAAAAATATACCGAGCAAAAGTGTAGTGTTTTCTTATCTAAAGTTTTTATTTTAACTACTGTTTTTTCAATTTTATCTTTTCCGTAAAACGATACTGTTTTTTTAAAATCGTCTAAAGTACCTCTTGTTAAAACTCTTTCAAGAACAAATTGTATATGATTTTCAACATCAATCGACATCATACTTACATCCCAAAACAAAGTGGATGATAACGATTGTATATAGATTTGCGATAAATTCATTTTTCAAAGATACTATTTTTACACAAACAATTTTCTGTAAACTTCTTCCACTTTTGAAACCGTAACAATTTCAATTTTGAAATCTTTTTGGGTCACTTTATTGAATTTGGATATAAAAATTTGTTCAAATCCTAATTTTTCCGCTTCGGCAATGCGTTGTTCTATTCGGGCAACAGGTCTTATTTCTCCTGCTAAACCTACTTCGGCGGCAAAACAGGTTTTTTGCGAAATTTCTACGTTTTCATTTGATGACAAAACAGCCACAATGACCGATAAATCAATAGCGGGATCATCTACTTGTATTCCTCCGGCAATGTTGAGAAATACATCTTTGATAGCCAATTTGAATCCGGCGCGTTTTTCCAAAACTGCGAGCAACATGTGCAATCGCTTAATGTTATATCCGGTGGAGCTGCGTTGGGGTGTGCCGTAAACAGCACTGCTTACCAAGGCTTGTACTTCAATCATCAAGGGGCGCATACCTTCGAGAGTGGCAGCAATGGCTGTGCCACTCAGCGCGTGATCTTTTTGCGAAATGAGCAATTCAGAAGGATTGGTTACGGCTCTTAAACCGGCTTGTTGCATTTCATAAATTCCTATTTCGGAAGTAGCGCCAAAACGGTTTTTTTGCGAACGCAATATTCTGTAAATATGATGACGATCGCCTTCAAATTGCAATACCACATCTACCATGTGCTCCAAAATTTTCGGTCCCGCTATTTGTCCGTCTTTGGTAATGTGACCTATTAGAAAAACCGGAGTTGCGGTTTCTTTGGCAAATTTGAGTAATTCAGCCGCTGTTTCACGAATTTGAGAAATACTGCCCGGCGTGGCGTCGATTACGTCTGTATATAAAGTTTGTATAGAATCAATAATCACCACATCCGGTTGAATTTCAGTAATCTGTCTGAAAATATTTTGGGTATTAGTTTCGGTGAGCAACAAGCAGTCGGAGTCCTTTTTTTGCAAACGTTCGGCACGCATCTTCAACTGGGCTTGGCTTTCTTCGCCTGAAACATACAACACATTTTGTTGCATATTGAGTGCCACTTGTAGCATCAAGGTTGATTTTCCAATTCCGGGTTCGCCACCAATTAAAATAATAGAACCGGCAACAATACCTCCACCTAACACATGATCTAACTCGCTATCAGTACTTGAAATTCTATTTTCTGCATCGAGCTCAATTTCAGAAACTTTCAGCGCTTTGTTGACTTTGGCAAAACCCGATGATTCGATTTTCCACGCTCTTTTCTCTTCTTTTTGCACCACTTCTTCTGCTATGGTGTTCCATTCACCACATGCCTTGCATTGCCCCATCCATTTGGCATATTGGGCACCGCAATTTTGACAGTAGAAGGTGGTTTTTGTTTTCAATGAGTTTGGTTATTTATTCAACTTTGACAAAGTTTATTCACTTAAATCCAATTCTGTGTACTTTATTTCTTTACAATTCCTAAGGTTTCGTTTAACGGATTGTTTAAGTATCTTTGTTTCAACTTTAGACATTTCAGCCAAATCAAAATCTAACATTACACGTTGACCTCTAACTTCGTGAATTTTATTTTGAATAACTTGTATTTCCATTTCAATAATCTTTTTTATAAATGAGTCCAGTCTAAGAACTGGCGATTTTCATAAAAAGAGTTATTT
>DYOJ01000863.1 GCA_020720705.1 Acetofilamentum sp. | reverse complement strand
ATTTAAACGAATATACCAAATTATTAGAACAAATTTGGGACAGTAAAGTCATTGCCAATAACGGACCGTTTCACCAACAGTTTGAAAAAGAATTGTGTAGCTTTCTTAAAATCCCGCATATTTCTCTGTTTTCAAACGGCACGTTGGCACTCATAACTGCTTTGCAGGCATTGCGTATTACAGGCGAAGTTATTACAACGCCCTACAGCTTTGTGGCAACCACGCACGCCTTGCACTGGAACGGAATTAAACCGGTGTTTTGCGATATTAACAAACACGATTACAACATCAATCCTGATAAAATTGAAGCACTCATTACACCGCAAACCACAGCAATAATGCCCGTGCATGTGTATGGAAATCCGTGCGATAACGAAAAAATTCAAAAAATTGCAGATACTTACGGCTTAAAAGTCATTTACGATGCCGCACACGCTTTCGGTGTAGAAAAAAATAATGAAAGCATTTTGAATTGGGGCGATTTGTCTATTTTAAGTTTTCATGCAACCAAAACATTTAACACCGTGGAGGGCGGTGCTATTGTTACAAAAGACGAAAAACTTAAAACTCGGATAGATTATCTCAAAAACTTTGGTTTTGCAGATGAAACTACCGTTATCGGATACGGAATTAATGCAAAAATGAATGAACTTATTTCTGCTTACGGTCTGTTACAACTAAAAACGATTGAAGAAAATATCAATAAACGAAAGGAAAAAGCATATTTATACCGGAACTTATTGAAAAGTATTGACGGAATATCATTTATGTCCGATTTTGAAAACACAAAACATAATTACACTTATTTTCCAATATTTATAGATAAAAAAACATTCGGAAAAACAAGAGACGAAGTGTATCAATCATTGAAAGACAACAATATTTTTGCTCGACGATATTTTTATCCGCTTATCAGTCAATTTAATGCGTATAGAGAACTGCCGACAGCGCATAAAGAAAATTTGCCTGTTGCCACACAAATTACAGAACAAGTTTTGTGTTTGCCTTTGTATGCCGAATTGGAAAACGAAACCATTGAACGAATTGTGAAAATAATTAAATCTTGAAAACAGAAACTATAAATTATGCGACTGTCA
>DYOJ01000862.1 GCA_020720705.1 Acetofilamentum sp. | reverse complement strand
CCGCCAAAAATATTGAGCAAAATTGCTTTCACATTCGGGTCTTGCAAAATAATGCGGAAACCGGCTTCTACGGTAACTGCATTTGCCGTGCCTCCTACGTCCAAGAAGTTCGCGGGTGCACCGCCGGATTGTTTGATAATATCCATGGTAGCCATTGCCAAACCGGCGCCGTTTACCATGCAACCCACGTTTCCGTCTAATTTTATAAAATTCAAGTTGAATTTTTTGGCTTCCACTTCTGCCGGGTCTTCTTCCGTGATGTCTCGCATGGCGGCGTAATCGGCGTGGCGATACAGTGCATTATCGTCTAAATTTACTTTTGCATCAACGGCAAGTATCTTATTATCAGATGTTTTTAAAACAGGATTGATTTCAAACATTGACGAATCTGTTTTCTCATAAGCCAGATATAAAGCCGCAACAAACTTGGTCATATCTTTGAACGCCTCGCCGGATAAGCCTAAATTAAAAGCAATTCGTCTCGCTTGGAAACCTTGCAGACCGACTTTCGGGTCAATTTCTTCTTTGAAAATAAGGTGTGGTGTTTTTTCGGCAACAGTTTCAATATCCATGCCGCCTTCGGTTGAATACATAATGATGTTGCGACCCGTTGAACGATTCAGCAACACACTCATGTAAAATTCAGAAGTTTCGGATTCACCCGGATAGTAAACATCCTGAGCAATAAGGACTTTGCTTACTTTTTTACCTTCCGGACCGGTTTGATGCGTTACGAGTTGCATACCGATAATGTCGCCCGAAATCCGTTTTACATCGTCTAAATTTTTGGCGAGTTTAACGCCGCCGCCTTTACCGCGACCGCCGGCATGAATTTGTGCTTTTACAACCCACCAACCGGTGCCGGTTTTTGCTTGTAATTCTTTGGCTGCCTCAACTGCTTGCTCGGGTGTGCCGGCTACGATTCCTTCTTGGATGCGCACGCCGAAACTTTTTAAAATTTCTTTGCCTTGATATTCGTGAATGTTCATTATGTGGAGATTTTGTAAATTTTGCTTGCTAAAAACTCGCCCGAAAACGATTGCTCAAATGTAAGTATTTTAATGCGAACTGAAAAAATCTAAGTTTATATTTTTCGG
>DYOJ01000172.1 GCA_020720705.1 Acetofilamentum sp. | reverse complement strand
AAATGTGTTGATTTGAAAATGAGATAATTGTTTAAATTCGTTAAAAATGAAAGCGAAACAAATCGATGCTGAAAAAAAACGATTCGTATATCAGGAATTTCAATTTGCTTTGCGTTGTTCTGTACATTGAGGTTTGAGTCGGAGAAGGAAAGCATTTGATTTCTAATTTGTTACACATCAGGATTGCTCGTTTCATGTGTATTGGGTCAGAAATGATTAAAGCTGTCTTAAACCCGTTTTCGTCCATGATTTTTTTTCCGGATTCAAGGTTTTTGAACGTTATTGTTGAGTTTTCTTCAATAAAAATTGAACTCAGCGGAACACCTTGTTCGTGCGCATAATTTGCTGCTGCTCGACTATCCGAAATTTTTTCGCCTTTTCCGAAACCTCCGGTGAATATAATGTTTGAAATTTTTCCGGATTTGAATAAAAAAATCGAATGATTGACCCTTTCCGTAAAAACCGGCGATAATTTTCCGTTATGAGTTCCGGCACCTAACACAATTCCGACTTCAGAATAAACGTCAAAATAACTTTCTGAATACTCATAAATTCTGAGTGCGTTTACGGTCATCGAAAGAAAAAATATGCTAACTGCGAAAATTGAAATCTTTACAAATTTTCTTTTAAATTTGAATCGTTTCATTTTTAACATGACTGAAAATATCGTTTCACAAAAAAACAAATATTAGACATCAAAATCACGAATTGAATTTATATAACTACTTGAATATAAATAATTTACATCAATTTTGCAAATCAACACATTATCAAATTATCACTTTTACCAAACAATTCTTCGATATCCGATTTTGTGAGGATTTTTGATGAAAACTAAAAAAAAACCGCAAGCGGTTTTTCAAAGGAGGTTCAAACATAGTCCGGCAAAAAATAAATATTACTTTAAGCTTTCCAAAAGTTGATTTGCTTTTTGTGTAAATTCATTTTCGGATTTTCGGATGTCTTCCAGAATTGCTTTTGCTTCGGAAATTTGATTTAACTTTATGAGCGTTTGAGCTTTATACCATTTGGATTCGAGTGCGTAGTTTCCTTTTTTTGCAATAAGTTCGTCAAATCGAATCAGTGCCGTATCGTAATCTTTTTTCTCATATAAGCTTCGAGCAGAATAAAACAAGGCTTCTTGGTCGGTTTTTTCACCGCCTTCAACAACTGCTTCAAAAGCATCTGCGGCTTCATCGTATTTTTGATTTTCGAAACGATCTTTTCCGATTTTCTTTAAATTCGATTTAGCATCTCGCTTATCTTTATCTGTTGTGAGTGAACGTGTTACACCGAAAAATGATGATTGTTCAACTTCATCGTCCGCCTCAATTCCGGCTTCTGCAGTTTTAGATTCATCCTCATTGACTGTTGTGCCCGTACTTGTTCCGTTTGTCGGGTTTGATGCCGTTAGTAAATTGTTAGAAGACGTAGCTGATTTGTTTTCATTGATAATGGCTTCTGTTTTGCTTACGTCTGTTGTTGAAATATCAGAAATTATATCCGATTCTTTCTCAAACATCGGTTTTTCTGAGCGGTCTGATGCGTGTGTTTCAGGGGTATTTAATACCGGAGCCACTGTTGCAAGTTTTGTATCGTCATAACTTTTTTCGGTCAAACTTTCAATTTCTTCATTATCAGATATTTGTGTTTCAGAAACAGAATCATAAAGTGCTGATTTTGAAGATTCTGCTTTATCAAGCATCGCAGAACTTTCTATGAGCGAGTCTGTTGCATAATATCGAATAAGAATACCCAGCGTTGCTAACAGTAAAAGAGTTGCAGCTATTGAGAAACTTCGTTTAATACGCATTGATACAATTCTGCCGGTAGGTTTTACACGGGATTCAGGCGGAACAATATTGAGAGTTTCTCGTTTAATACGTGCATCAATTTTTGAATCTATTATTCCTATAACTTGTTGAATATCAATATTTTGTTTTGAAGTTTCTTCAATTCCTTCAATCAAGTCCGAGCAGATATTGCAATCCGCAATGTGTAATTCGACTATGCGGGTGTCTTTTGCCGATAATCTTCCGTGCACGTATTCCTCTGCAGTATGCGGTGAGATACATTCGGTTTGTGAGAATATATGTTGAAATGTGTGTTTCATGGTGTTAATACAATTTATCTCCGAAAATTGAAATTAAAATAATGACAGGAACTCCGGAGCGGTCTAAGAATATTCGTAAATTACGCTTCCCGTTTTGTATAAAACTTTTTACTTGTTTAATATCAAATCCTGTATGTTCGGCAATTTCGACATAAGATTTTTCTTGAATGTAAAACAGTTCAACACATTGTTTTTGCTCGGGCTTTAGTGATTTTACGGCTTCTTGCAACATATCCAGACGTTTGTCCAAAATCTTCTTTTCTGTAAGATGCAATTCGTCTGAAATTTCCATATCAGATTCTTCATCTTTTTTAAATTCTTGTTGTTTTTTGAGTTGTGATTGTTCGGAGCGTAACAACATCAAACATTCATTTCGGGTAACGGTATGCAACCAAGCCTGAAATTTTATAAGGTTTTGAGATTTCAGTTCTTTAAATAATTTTTCAAAAACCTGCATCACCATATCTTCGGAGCGTTCGGGGTCTTTGAGATATTTCATGGAGACATAATACACAAAACGGGTGTGCCGCTTGTACAGCACGCCCAGCGCATTTGTGTCGTAGTTACTCTGATAGTATTCTATGAGTTGCTCATCGGTGAGCTTGTTTATATCCGAAGCCTTCTTCAAGTGATTTCAATTGGATTCCCGCAAATTTATGATATTTTAACAGAAACTTACAAAAAAAATTGATGTTTAATGAAATTAATGTTCCGTGTACCAATCCGAAGGGCGAATAAACGCATCTAAGTAGCCTTTTCGCTTGATGATTTTTAAATTTTCTTCGGCATCAGCCTGATATTTGTAATTGCCGAACATGTATCTGTTTATACCGTCTTTGCCTTTGACGATAGTTACATCGCAAGCACAATTTTTGAAAAACTTGTCACTTTTTGAAATTTCACGTTTTGACGCTAAAACTTGTATAACATACTCGCCCTTAGTGAGTTTCATTCCGGGGTCGGGTACGGTTTTTGTACTGTCAGTGGTTTTCGTGGTCGTTTCGGTGCCTGTTTCATCAATATCGGCAATGTAAGCTTTTTCGCGTGTTCCTTCGTCCATGATTGTCAGGAGGGCATCGCCTTCGCTGCCGGGATAATTAATGAGGTTTACGCTGATTTTTTCTTTCGGGACACCTTTTTCTTTCAAATAATTTACGACTGTTTCCGAGCGTTGCTTGTTGGTTTTGTCTTTACCTTCACTTGCAACTGTTATATCTATCACAAAATCAGGATTTTCTTTATGAAAATCTGTTACTGTATTCAGGAAAAGTTTTGTGTTTTCCGTAAGGTCTTCACTTTTTTTGTCAAATTTAATTTTGTAATTTTTTGTGACATTTTCATATTTAACAGGTGTAAGATTTCGGCTGTGAAGTTCGCGTTTTCGGGTTGTGTCCGTAGGAGCGGTGAACGTAAATGCTTCGGGAAAATATCCGGGGGTTTTTACTTCGGCATAATATTCTTTTCCTCGCTCTACACCGAGTTCCATTTTGCTTGCGGCGTTCAAATTTCCTTCAAAGCCGGATTTTTTATCGGTGATATTTATTATTTTCAAATCTACATTTTCGGGCGATGCGCCTGCGGTGTTAATATCTGCCTCAACTACAAGATATTTCGCTGAAGAATCGGCATAATTGATGAGAAAAATGTCAGAATAACCCGTACAACCTGCTCGGTATGAGGTATAATAGGCTTTTGATTTATCTTTTGATAAGAAATAATGCAGGTCGTTAGAAACCGAATTAGTCGGAAACCCAAGATTGACTGCTTTTGCAAAACCGCTGCCTTCGGGTGCGGCATAAAAAATATCGTATTCGCCCATGGTGTTGTGTCCTTTGGATGCGAAATAGAGCGTGCCGTCATCGTGCAAAAACGGGCTGTTGTCGTCATAAGGGGTGTTGATATTTCCGCCCAGATTTATAGGTTTAGACCATTCCTCACCAACTTTTGTGATTTGATAAAGGTCTATACCGCCAAGTCCTCCGGGGCGTTCGCTGGCAAATATGACGGTATTTCCGTCAAGGCTCATGGCTGCATCCGGCTCTCTGTAGTTTGATTTTGTAGCTTTGAACACTTTGGGTTCCGAGTAAACACCGTCCGTACGTTCGGAAAGCCAAATGGATTCATGGTGGTAGTACATCAAAAGGCTTTCATCGTCCGATACCCAGCACACAGCATCGCTTCCGTCTGTGGAAATTGGCGACGGGGCTTGTTCAACGGCATCGGGTGAGTTTACGTTTGTATAATAGATTTTTTCATTGTATTGTCCGTCGTAGTCTTTAACGGCATTGGTTTTTGGTTTGCGTTTGGATGTAAAATATAAAACATCGCCGACAAGGAAAGGTGAATGGTCGGTGGATTCCGAATTAATTTGTCCGGGAGCACGTTCGATACGAATCTTCACCTTAGTATCAATTAATTCTTTGGCGTTTTTAGAAATTTGGAGTTCGTATTCAATTTCTTCAATAGCTTTGAATTTTACGACATCAGCTTCGGCAACAAGCTCGTTGAAAGTGCGTATGGCATCGTCAAAACGGTGCGCTGCATGATAGGCACGGGCAAGTGTGTATCTCGCGTCTAAATGCGTAAATTTATCTTTTCCGGTTGCAGATAGTTCAACTGCTTTTTCAAGTTTTTCTATGGCGTTTTCGTATTCACCCGGAAGTTCGAGATAGCAATACCCAAGTTTCAGCCAAAGCGAAGCCTCTTGCGGTTCAGCTTTTACATCTTGCTCGAAAGCTTTTACGGCGGCGAAATAATTTCCGCCTGCAATCAGTTCGTCCCCGGATAAGTCTGAATCCGATTGGGCTTTTATCTGTGTGATACTTGCTAAAAGTACCAAAACAATTACATAAATTTGCTTCATTTCTAATGCTTTGAGATATTTGAGGGTTATAAGAATATTCAATATTCAAAGTTCATGTTATTGTTTCTTATGTTTTGTAAATGTATGTGTATGATATTGTTACTCTGTTTGCGTTTAGCGTCCACGCTAAACTATTACACGCACAAACTTTGCTGAAATCTTTACATCGTAAAGCCGAATTATTCATATTAATAAAATTTGTATATAAATTACATTCCAAAAATCATACAAAACTTTAAATTAAGTAAACTATTTTTTATATTTATCATTCTTTTTTCGGAATTGATTTACTATCAAGAAACCGACAACTGCAAACAACAGAATGAGTGTTAAAAATTTAAGGACAACGAAAAACGAAAATTGAACTTCCATACAATATTATTTTTATATTTTAAACGCAAAGTAAAGAATAATTGTTGTCAAATATTGAGAATTGAGGAGTTCGTAATATGATATTTTTGTAAAATATTGATATTTAACTTTATACAAATAAAATAATAGTAACAAATTTTAAATATTTGTTACAAATTCTTTAAAGATATACAGATAGCGGTAAAATTCATTGCTTTTCTACATTACAATACTCCGATAGATTTTAGAATATAGACTTTAGATATTAGACTCAAATTGCTTAATTACAATTCAATGGCGTTTAGTTAA
>DYOJ01000171.1 GCA_020720705.1 Acetofilamentum sp. | reverse complement strand
ATTTTGTATGTTGCAAGCGTCCACGCTTGCACTTCAACGCATTTAGCCCACTACCAAAAAACACCTGAATGACTATTGAATGACGACTGAATGACAATTTTAGTAACGTTTGATTTTCAATAAATGAGACCACTCCGATAAGCCGCTTAGCGGTTATTAATAGAAAAATCTGATTTTGATATTCAGACACTTATAAAACAGCTTAGCGGCTAAAAACACTTTTCGGAGTAGACTCATAAATTAAAGTTAAAACTTTATATAAACCTTTCCTTAATCATTTACTCATAAATCATTAGCTTTCAATAATTAACGTAGTAAAATTCAAAAACTAATCAGTATGTCGCAAAGATTTTTAATAATAATAGCCCTTGTTTCAGTATTTTTGACGGAATGTACGGCACAAAAAACAAACGGCTCCTCCTCTAAAAATGTGAGTTCCAAACAGTGGACTTATGATATGTATAAAACGGTTGGACATACAAATTTCAGGAAAAATGTATTATTTCAACAGTCATTTTCGTCTTCAAAACCGGATATTCCGTTGCTGAATGCTGCCTTGTTTTTTATGACAAACGAACAACGCCAGCTTGCCGGCGTGTATTTGCTCGACTACCACCCGGCTTGTGAGATTGCTGCTTTTCAACATTCAAAATCAATGGTTGAAAAAGATTTTTTCTCGCATACAAATTACAAACAATCAGACCGTTCGAGCACAGTACTTCGAGCAATGCTTGCAGGAATAACCAACCCTTCAATTGCCGAAAATATTGCATACAATTACACATCCGGCAGCACAACATATCTTGACGTTGCGGATAAACTGATTACCCAATGGATGAATTCTTCCGGGCACCGTTCAAATATTTTATCAAAGCAAGCGCATCAACTCGGGTGCGGCGTTTATTTTAGTGGTTCGGTGGTGTATGCCACGCAGGTGTATCAGTGGTTCAATGAATTAAAATCGGACAATCCGAAAGACAAGCTGCCAAACTTGTTAAACGGGACTGCACCGGTGGTCAAATTCAAGGATTTTGAATAAACATCAAATCATAGATTTGGAACGGTGATGTTACCGGAGAACACATGAACGGCAGCTCCGGCAAGATACAAATCGGTGTATTTTGTTCCTTGCTTTTTGAAACGAACGCTTAAATTTCCTCCTGAAGTTTTCACAAGAATTTCGCCGTCATCAAGATTTTCGGATTCCGCATACGCAATTGCCGAGGCAGTTACGCCTGTTCCGCACGAAAGGGTTTCAGCTTCTACGCCTCGCTCATAAGTGCGCACATTGATGCAAAAATTCTCTGTTTTTTCGACAAAATTTACATTTACACCATTTACTCGATATGGTTCGGAAAATCGAACAGTCCGACCACCCGAGTTTACATCAAAAATCTGCAAATCTCGCATAAATTCAACGATGTGCGGTGCACCGGTATCGGCAAAATATTTTTCGTCTGAGATTTTTGAAATTTCGGAATCAGACATTCTTAAACTCACACAATTGTCAGGCAATATTTCCGCATGATGCTCACCGTCAGCAGCTAAAAACAAAGTTTTTCCTTCAATAATTTTAAGGTCGGATGCAAATTTAGCAATACACCTGCCCCCGTTTCCGCACATCATACCCGATGAGCCGTCCGGGTTAAAAAATCGCATTTCAAAATCGTACTCCGTATGTAAGTTTAACAGCATAAGCCCGTCGGCACCAATTCCGAAATGCCTGTCACATAGAAACTTAATAAGTGTTGGGGTGAACGAATCGAACAAACCTGTACGGTTATCTATCAGAATAAAATCATTTCCTGTTGCCTGATATTTAGAAAAATTAATAGTCATACTTAAAAAATTATTGACAAAAATAACAATTCCATGCAAAAAAAATTTGAAAACAATATTTTTTACAATATATTTGCAAACCAAATCGCCCGGATGGCGGAATTGGTAGACGCGCATGATTCAGGGTCATGTGTCCTTAAGGATGTGCAGGTTCGAGTCCTGTTCCGGGCACTAAAGCATAACGCAATTTAAGTGAAATATGTCGTATTCCGCACTTATTGTTGATGACGAGCCGGATGCCGTGAGCACAGCGTTATTGTTATTAGATAGATATTTTCCTGATTTAATCTCCCCGAAATACACTGCCCGTAGTGTAAATGAGGCAACCAATATCATTGATAATCATTTGCCTGAGATAGTTTTTTTAGATATAAATCTTTCGGGAGGAACAGGATTTAATGTTTTGGAGAATGTTAAAGATGCTGATTTTGGTATCGTTTTTATGTCATCTCACAACGACTACGCCTCGCAAGCATTTCAAGCAAGTGCAGTGCATTATTTAAAAAAACCTTATGCCGATGAGGATTTCATCGAGGCTGTCCACAGAGCAATCAATAAAAAAGAACATAAACATTCTGACAAAATTCAGAAACTTTTGGAGAGCATGCGTGCCGATAAACCGGTTTATATCCCGATTCAAACCAGCGATGTGATTCAATATGTTCCGCTTTCCGATGTTGTTTATTTTGAGAGTGATATGCGCTATTGTGAAATATATTTAATTTCGGGACAAAAAAAATTGCTTTCAAAAAATCTAAAATATTATACAGATTTGTTGCAATATGCAGATTTTTTTTTGATAGAACGCAGTCAACTTGTTAATATGCACTGTGTTGTAAAATTGCACCGTCATACTCCGTCTGTTGAAATGTCAAACGGACACACCCTTAAAATTTCACGCGATAAAAAGAAGGCTTTTATTGATGCTTTAGAAAAATTACGCCCTTTACTATGATTTTTAAAAATCTATTTTAAAAAATACAGTCTTTGAAAGAACACTCATAACACATTGAAAGTATATCATTCAGATTTTCCGGCAATTACGGTGACCATAAGTTCCGGCGAAAAATAACGTTGCGAGATTTCTCGAATTTCTTCGGCACTGATATTTTTCAGTATTTTGAAATAATTTTCGTAATACGAATACTCTAAATTCGAGAGCAACAGCGCACGAAAGGCATCGGAGGCTGCAAGTACACCGTCAAAACGCCGTAAGAAACTTGCTGACATATAGTTACGAACGCGCTCAAGTTCTTCGGTTTGCACCAAATCATTTTGCATTTTGCGTAATTCTTTATGAATTTCCTTCACAGCTTTTTCGGTTACATCAATGCCTGTTTCAGCTTCAATTTCAAACATTCCTGCATGGCGATATGCCGACAATCCGGAATAAATTCCATAAGTATATCCTTTATCTTCTCGGATATTTTTCATTAATCTGGAGCCGAAATATCCGCCCAAAATCATACTTGCAATGTTGAGCGGAATAAAATCAGGATGTGATTTTAATATTGTGGGATACCCCATGATTATCGTACTTTGAACTGAATCTTTTTTAGGCAAATAGACCGTTTTTCCCTGTTCGTTAAAACTAAAATCAAAATTAATTTCAGGTAAATGTGAACTGTGAATTAAGTCTCCGAAATGGCTATCAATCAAATTGATATGCTCCTCTGTAAATGCACCTGAAATTATGACTCGAGGCTTGCTTGATTTGTAAAACCTGTGGTGATATGCTTGTAAAGTATTCGTATTTATTTCGTCAAAATCAGATTCTCGAACAGAGCGACCATAAGGATGCTCGGTTCCAAACAAATGTTCGTTAAACGCATCGCCGGCGAGGTCTCTTGTGCGTTGCCTGCTTACCATAAAATCCTGAAATTGAGACATTTTCACGATTTCAAATTCTTTTTCGGGGAAATTTGCATTTCTCAAAATATCTTCAATAACCGGCAAGGCTTTGTGCAAATATTTTTTTAGACTGAAAAGTGTTATGTAAGCAAAATGTTTTCCGAGATTAAGGCTGAGATATGCACCGAAATATTCAATTTCGTCAGCAATTTGAGCCGAACTGCGGGTATGTGTTCCTTCGTTAAGCATGGCATTGGTCATGTCAGCCGTCAAAGGGTTTTTGTCGAAAACCGACCCTGCTTCAATAATAAATTCTATCTTGAGAATATCTTGATTTTCAACATAAAATGTGTAAATTTCTAATCCGTTGGTAGTGTTTCGTTTGTCGGCTTTCAACATGTTAAATTCTGAAACGACTTGAAAAGGCGGCTGTGTGCGTCTGTCCGGCATAATAATTTTTTATTCTGAAATTGTGGACTGCAAAGATATGAAATGATTTGCATAATAAAGAATTTTTCGCAATCATTACACTAATTGTATATCTTTGGGCTTGGGATTTTGATAGACCTTACTTACCCGGTAATCCGCTAATATTTTATGTAAGCTATTGATTTATTGTAAATTATATTGGTAAATTACACAGAACACAAAATTGATTGTAACTAATTGGAATCAAGCATTTTGAGTCTGATATTTAACGTCTAAATTCTAAAATTGATGAATTATTGAGATGAACAATTTACGAAATATTGATATAAAACGATTTGATTACGAATTGCCTTTTGACAGAATACCTCAATATCCTGTAAGTGAGCGCGATGCGTCAAAATTGTTGCTGAGTAATAAAGGGAATCTGTCGGAACACGTGTTTTCTGAGCTTACAGATTTGCTACCGCCAACTAACCTATTGGTTTTCAACGAATCTAAAGTTATTCGAGCGCGTTTACTTTTCAAAAAACAATCCGGTGCAAAAATCGAAATTTTCTGCCTTGAACCTCACGAACCTGCCGATTATTATCAAAATTTTCAATCCGATTCGGTTTGTCGCTGGCGATGTTTAGTCGGAAATTCAAAGCGTTGGAAATCTGATATTTTGGACTACGAATTTGTACAAAACATTCGAGTCTCTGCCGAACGTATCGAGCGATGTGATACTTATGATATCATCGAGTTTAGATGGGCTGACCCAACGTTTTCGTTTGCCGACATTTTGGAAAAAGCCGGAAATATTCCTATCCCGCCTTATCTGAATCGTGATTCGGAGGAGTCGGATACAGACCGATACCAAACAATTTATTCAAAAGCACTCGGTTCGGTTGCAGCCCCGACCGCAGGTTTGCATTTTACGCAAACTGTGTTGCAAAAATTGAAATCGAACGGCACAAATTTTCAATTTATAAGTTTGCATGTCGGTGCGGGAACTTTTAAACCTGTAAGTTCCGATTCGATTTCGGAACATCGCATGCACAAAGAGCATTTTACGGTCAAACTTGAAACCATTGAGGCATTGGTGAAACATTGCGGTCAGGTTGTAGCTGTCGGTACGACTACAGTTCGCACCCTTGAGAGTTTGTTTTATATCGGCTCAAAATTATTAGACGGAAACACACAAACGGCATTTGATATTGAACAATGGCTACCATATAAACTTGATAATGAATATACAAGTGAGCAATGCTTAAATGCAATTCTCGCCTACATGCGTAGCAATTCGTTGCAACAATTACAAGCCTCAACATCAATTATGATTTTACCGGGTTATGAATTTCGGATTGTCAATAAACTGATAACAAATTTTCATCAACCAAAAAGTACACTTCTTTTGCTGGTTGCAGCTTTTGTCGGAGAAGCTACGCAGAAGGAAATCTACAGTTTTGCTTTGGAAAATAATTTTCGATTTTTGAGTTACGGCGACAGTTCTTTGCTGATACCTTAATTATTATTTAT
>DYOJ01000170.1 GCA_020720705.1 Acetofilamentum sp. | reverse complement strand
ACCTCAAAGGTGCAATAATATATTTGATAGCGGTTTAGTATAAAACTCAATACTAACTACTCGATACTCAAAAGTTTAAATATATCCTTATTTTGTAAGGACTATTTTATGACTTTTGCCTGCAATTTTTACGATATAGATACCGGCAGCAAAATCAGTGTCAATCAGTTTTTCTGACACTGCATCAACTGTTGAATTTTGTAAAACTTTTCCGGTAATGTCCAGAATTTCAAAGTCGTAACCTGCATCGGAATTATTGACAACATTTACCGTATTTCCATAAGCAAACACATGAATATCAGCCGCTAAGTTCTCGACAGAGACAGGGGTTCTGAATTTAAGCGTAAAAATACGTTGAGTTCCTTGAATACTTACATTATGGTTTAAGGTAATATTCGGATTTTGTTTGATATAATATTCCGTCATGGTTTGCGAATCTACCAAGTATGGCTCAAGTGCGCTTGCCGAAGATGCGTTTGAAAACTCGAGATAATAATTGCCGGTAACGGGCGTATTCATCACAATCGGGATGACCGTTGCTAAAGTAGGCTCGTTTTGCTGATTTATTGCAAGAACTTCATTATCAGAACTTAAACTTGAAACATACGGTATTTCGGTATCGTTTCCGAAAAATTTTGGTGCATCGTAATTTACTTCAAAAGCTACTGTGGCATTGGGTTGAAATGCGATAGCGGTTTCATCAAATTTGCTGTTAAACGTAGATTTTAAGGTAATCGTATTCAGCGGATTGTTGATGCGAACAAGCTCTCCGAAATAATGTACACGATTTGCATTGGTGAAATTAAATATCGAAGTATTCGTAGATTTAACAAAGAATGCCGTAGTCGGAAGCACGAATCTGTTACCTTCATTAAGGGTATATCCGCCTTGCATATACAAATCAAAATTTTGTGTTATCGGATTGTATAAATATTTTGCCGGACATACATCATTAGCAAAATCAATTGTTTCCCAATCAAGTGCAGACGGGTACGGATTTCCTAATAAATTCCAGCCTAAGTTATCGGCAGTCAAGTTTTTGGACATCGGTCCGTTATAAAATGTTCCCCAATAGTGATTTGCTGAACCTTGCGCATTGTTCAAGACGGCAAACCCGTAACCCGGTTCAAGATACTGCCCGTTAGTCTGTAAAACATTGAAATCGTTGATGAGTTCACTCCACTGAAAAACACTTGATTGTCCACCGTCATCAAAAGCCCAAGTATCAAAATAATCAAAAGGTAATGACAAGATTGTCAAGATGTTATTGCCCGGTATGCTTCGATAAAGGGAGCCATAAGGGGTGCAATTTTCATTCAAATCAATGTATGAAGCTTTTTCATCCATAAATAAATCAGCATTCCACCATTCACCTGTCATGTTTAACTGTCCGCCTTCATAAACTTGAAGAGCTTGATTATCTTGAATATAAAGCCTGCTCTCGCCGCCAATTCCGTTTTTAAATTGTAAAACTCCGCCCGGATATACAACTACTGCTGTATCCACACTCGGTGCTCGCTCGGCAGTTTGAGAAATATAAAGCGAACCATAATTAACTACAGCATTTCCGCGTAGTCCGCTTGGACTTCCGATAATCATTTGTCCTCCTTCAACATAGATAGCCGGAGATGTCATTTCCGAAGCAACCCTTTCGGCAGTTTGGGAAATATACAAAGAACCACCTGAACCGATATTTACGCCGTTTGTTCTTGCACGTTCGGCAGTTTGGGAGATATACAACGAACCTCCCGAAACAGATAAGCTCGCTTTCGCTCCGGCGCGTTCTGCGGTTTGTGAGATATAAATATTTCCGCCGACATTAACACTTGTCGAAGCACGTTCGGCAGTTTGTGAAATATACAGCGAGCCACCTGACCCGATATTTACGGTTGAGGCATTACCACGAACTCCGACATTTCCAATATCCAACATACCACCGTCGCTGACATAAACTGCTGCCGGATTAATATCATTACCTTCAATGGTAAGGTTTGCACCTCGGCGCATATTAATCTCAGCATTTCCGAGACGTTCGGCAGTTTGAGAGATGTATAATCTTCCACCTGAACCAACAGTGATACCGGAATTTTGAACTGCTTTTGATGAGCGGAACACATCGGGACCAACTGTCAGTGTAGCATTATCTTTTACATTTACGAAGGCATCTCCTCTGACACCGGGAAAACGTTCGGCATCTTGCGAAATATAAATGGAATGGGCATACATTTGCGAGGGCAGTCTTAATAGTGAATTACCTTCAAGGTTTAGTGTAGCTCCGTTTCCGATAACAATTTTATCGGCAGAAAATAAACCTGGACCTACATTGGCTATACAATTATACACAGTTACAGAATCGGCTTCTCCGGGTACGTAACCCAAGTCCCAATCATCGGGGTTTCCCCAATCCAAAGTCCCGTCGTCGGGGTCAGAAACGAATGAATATCCGGCAACAACTACAAGCGTATCACTGCTGTAACAGTTACTGTCGTCAAAACGCGTAACAACCCAAGCCAGAGTGTGTATTCCGTATTGAATAACAGAGAGTTCGGCAGATTCATAGTTTTCATCTGATATTGTATATCCGGGTGAGTTTACAGTATTCCAAATTCCGGTGTGCGGGTCGGGTGTATTTGCGGCAAGGGTAACGTTCGGGAACGGTTCTCCATAGTTAAGCGGATGTGTAAATACATCTTCGCCGGCATAAGCATAAGGTTTCAAATTGTTGTAAACGACTGTGTCTGTCACCTCTTCCACGCCGTCGGTAACATGCCACACGAACTTATTGATACCGTAAGGGACATTGGCTACTGAAGCTGTCGGTGAATTTGACTCAAAAGTTCCGCCGCCTTCGGCAATCGTCCAAAATCCGGATAACGGAAATTCTACAAAATTCGCTATGAGGATTACATTATAAGAACAAGCTTCGGAATCGTCTCCGGCGTCCGCAAAGAGTTGGATTTCAACTGCACCGATGTCGGGTAAATCGTTTGCATTACGATCTTTTCCGAAATAATCAGTCCAAACCTCTAAGCCTGTAAGTCCTGCATCTATAGCGGGCGAGGCAAGCATAAGATGAAAATCATTCATTGCAGGGTCGCGGAACGTGGGGTCGTAACTGAAAATGCCGTCTCCTGCTGTTCCGTATCCGTTAGAAACCCCTGCGCCTCCATGGCTTATTATACAATTTGCAAATACCGGTACTCCGGATTCAAAATACACTGCACTCATTTGGGCTGTGTTGTAAAATATTGAGTTATACCAAGTTCCGTAAACATCTGCGCAAGCAACTTCGTGTCCGTTTCCGGAAGTCGCAAAATTGTTGTATGAAGTTATATATGCAGGTTCGGTATATGCAGTATTTATGAACAATCCGCCTCCGGTTTCTGCAGTATTATTTGTTAAAATATTATTGGTAAATTTGGCATAGCTTCCGGCAATATAGACTGCCCCTCCCTGAATATCGGCAGAGTTTTCATAAAACAAATTGGCATCAATCGAAGGTTCGGGTTCGGTATAAACTTCAACGTAAAGCGCTCCGCCTTTTTGTTGCGACTCATTGTTTCGGAAGATACAATGAGAAATCGAAGTTTCATTGGCTAATACTTCAATAGCACCTCCGCCGTTACCGGAAACTTTTTTTGAATATTCAAAAATCGCACCTGATATTTCATTATATGTTCCATCGTTTAAGGTAATTCCTCCCCAACCTGTTATGGGGTCTTGCGCTGTGAAAGTGATTTGTTGTTCAATGTCCCCTCCTGAGATTCCGTACACATAGAAGTTGCCAAATTCGTTAATTATCTGATAATCCCCCATAAAAATGATGGTTGCCGGTGAGTTTATCGTTAAAGACGAACTTTCAGATATTGTAACATCAGAATTCACATAAACAGTTCCTTCCCAAGTTATATTTCCCATGATGTCACCTGTCCAAACCCAGTCGCGCTCACACTCGTCAGCACCGATGTCGCAAACCGGATAATTTCTGTTTTCACCGTCCACATCGTTGTTAAAATTTTCATCGGCAATGCCTTTTCTTTCGGCAGTATTATAGCCTTCGGCGAGGTGAAGGTCGGTTTCGGAAACAAACTGAGGCTCGTCAAATATCGAAGACCAATCACTTGTGCCGTCTTGCCAGTTTGCAAAAGTATCAAAATTAGACATATACATATATCCGAATTTTAAGACATCCGATGTGTAATACAAATTATTAAGTAGTTGAACCACAGAAGCAGATGTAAGGTCATACACAATATATCCATGTCCTTTTTGAGCCAAAATATTACTGCTTAATCTGTAATTACTTGCATAATTTGAATAAAAACAAGCACTGCCGTCTCCCGTACTGTTCACGGAAACGGTATTCAGTTGAACGTTGCAGTAATCCGAGCCTTCAATCCAAATTCCGAAATTGTTATCCGAATCACTTCCGATTAGGCTTACCATATTGTTATTTATGTCTTTAGTGTAAGTCCCATCATATCCTTGGATTCTAAAACCGATTTTTGCTTTGTTTTCATCAAAATTTACAGAGTTTCGGCTTAAGATGAGGTTACCTTGCGCATAATTTGCGCGCACGGCATAAAGCGTATCCGACAATGATGTCAAACGGTCGTAAAAAGAGTTCGAGAACGAATTGAAGCCATGGTCGTATTGTGAATAGATACCGCATCTTCCGATTTCTTCAAACATAGAATTTTGAACATAATACGATGAATTGGAGTAAGATTTTATACCGAAAGCACCACCATAGAACGTGCAACCGGAAAAAGAAATTCCGTCTCCGTTCATATTTAGAGATACTGCACTTGCTGATTCGGCAACGGTATAATCTGTTTGATATTCAAATTTACAACCTTCAAATACTATGTCCGAACTAATCTCCATGTTTAAAGCAAATACTTCTCCCGACTGTTCGGTGCTTATAAAATTGAGGTTCTCAAAATAAAGTCCGTAACATTCGTTTATCACACACACAGGTTGTCCGGTTACTGAGGTCGGTGAGATAATAACATCTCCCAAAGATTTATCTTTGTTCCTGAAAATCAATTGATACGTATCTTCGGTGTTTTCAACTGTGCTCAGGTTCAACCGTTCATCATACGTGTCCGGCATGATTTCGAAAATTAAATTGTTCGTCAGTGGCAATTGAATGTCATCAATAGCCGCTTGGATGGTTAAATAATCGCCCAAACCTGTAGGGTCAATAACAAAAGTGCCGCCGGTTACGCCCTCGGCAAATGCCCCTTTCGGGAAAAGCCATACTATCGTAAAAATTACGAGGCTTGTAAATAAGTGTCTAAACTTCATAACATTAAATTTAAAATTTTTCAATATTAACCGATAAAATAATTATACACAAAATTATTTGATTAAAAAACACCCCTAAGGTTGCATAAGAAAACACTATTTTTGACTAATAACATGAATTGTTTGATAAAAGTCCGAAGTATTTGGGTCTTTCATAATTGTAAAAAAAATCCCGATTCCTTAACAGATTTCGGGATGATATGGGAAACTGAATGGATTGTTGATTTGTTAATTTGTTGATTTGTTAAAATAATTCTAAAACAATAATCACCGATAATTAACTTATTATCAATAAACTCAATACTCAATACTCAATAATCAATACTCA
>DYOJ01000861.1 GCA_020720705.1 Acetofilamentum sp. | reverse complement strand
GGGGCTATTGTATTCATTGTTGATATACATCGCATTTTGTAACGAACCGGTATAAATTTGACCTGCATCACCCACATAACCAATTCCTCCGATTACCGATGCATTATCTTGTCTGAATTCCAAAAGTGGATTATCATTTTCGCCGCTGTTGTCAGTATCTGCTTCAATTATAAAAGTCGCATCGGTTGCAGTGGACATTCCTAAGGAATATGTGCTTAATGCAATGGTTGTATTTTTGTACAAACTGCTTCCTCCCAATTCTACAAACGAACCGGACATGGATAAACCGTTTCTTGCCGAAACAACCGATGAAGAAGGTGCACCCCAACTGGTTGTTCCTGCACCATCGGTGATAAGCACCTGTCCGTTTGAACCTCTGGAATCGGGGAATTGAAATCTCTTATTCCAATCGTAATTAATTGTTAAAGTTCCATATATGTCTAATGTATTTGCTGTAAAATCGCCTTCAATCAGCGGAAATGCTTCTGCATTACCATCGTTGTCTATTACTAATTTATTATCTCCTGTAGTGTTTTTTCCGGCATAATATCCAATAAAAATATTGCCTGTCTGGTTGGTATGCCCCGACTTGTAGCCGGATAAAGTGCCGATAAATATATTATTTGTACCATTTATTTGGTAACCTGCATAACTACCAACATGTACATTTCCATCTCCGCCTGAACGCTCAGCAGCATGAAAACCAATAGCGGTATTATTATTCCCTGTTTGATTATATTGACCGGAATATGCACCAAAATAGCTGTTGTTTATTCCAGCTTGTGTTGAAAATCCACTCGTATTTCCCATAAAAGTATTGCCGGAGCCGGTTGTGTTAAAATACCCTGATTTATACCCAAGAAAAGAGTTACTGCTACCTGTGCTTGAATAACCGGTTTGATATCCTATAAAAGTATTCCAATCCCCGTCTTGATTTAAGTAACCTGTTTGATAACCTAAAAAAACATTATAATCTCCTTGATAATTACTTTTACCACTTTCAGTACCGATAAAAACGTTATTTATACCTCTACTACCCGTTTCAGGACCATAGCCTGCCTGCAAACCGATGTAAATATTGTTATTTGCCGAATTTGC
>DYOJ01000860.1 GCA_020720705.1 Acetofilamentum sp. | reverse complement strand
CGAACTATTGAAGATATAGATATTCAATAAAATACGTAATTTTTATAATATAAATTAATTTTATACAGTTACTTAAAATCAAATAATTTTGCATTATGAAATCTCTCAAAATTTGTATCGTACGCTTGTCAGCTCTGGGCGATGTTGCTTTGACTGTCCCGGTTTTAGAAAACTTCGGGAAGCAATATCCGCAACACAGAATTTGTCTGATAACAAGGACGCAGTTTGCTCCGCTATTTTCGCATATTACAAATTTGGAGATTTTTGCGCCGGATTTGTACGGTAAACACAAAGGGTTGAAGGGGTTGTATAAACTTTACTCCGAAATTAAAACCAAATATAAACCTGATTACTTTATTGACCTGCACGATGTCTTGAGGAGTAAAATACTGCGAAAATATTTTAGACTCTCCGGAACAAAAACTTTGACATACAACAAAGGCAGAATTGAGAAAATTCAAAATATATCCGGCAAAAAAAACAAATCAACACAATCACTAAAACATACTACGGAAAGATATGCAGAAACCTTCCGAAAAGCCGGTTTTGAAATAAAACTCAATTATACCGCAAGAAAATTTGAAACGACAACGAATTTCGGATGTGATTTAAACAAAAAACGTATCGGCATTGCGCCGTATGCTGCACACAAGGGGAAAGCATTTCCGACTATTTTGCTTGAGCAGATACTTGACGGATTGTCTGACGAAAAGTATGAAATATTCATTTTTGGCGGCGGTTTATCTGAAAAAACAAAAGCAGAAAATCTTGAAAACACCCGTAAAAACGTAAAATCGGTCATCGGGAAATACCAATTATCGGAAGAACTCGCCCTGATGCAAACCATGCACGTTATGCTCGTTCCGGATTCCGGCAATATGCACTTAGCTGCTTTAGCCGGAGTTCATATCGTTTCGATATGGGGTGCTACCCACCCGGCACTCGGGTTCACGGCATTTTTACCGGCTGAAAAACAAACCCTAATTCAAAACAATCATTTAACCTGCCGCCCATGCTCGGTATTCGGAAATAAAGACTGTTACAAAGGAACTTGGGAGTGCCTGACGAGTTTGTCGGCAGATGAAATTATTTCGGAAAT
>DYOJ01000859.1 GCA_020720705.1 Acetofilamentum sp. | reverse complement strand
AACGTTTCGGGGCTTTGCGATGGTGGGGCAATCGAAGCACAAATCTTCAATTTTGTACAAAAGTTGAACCGAAGAACTACTGTTGAACTTTGCAGTTTCGCCCCACTATTGCAAAACCCTTGTTAGCGGTTCGTTGTTATTTTTTCGTTCGTTCGTTTATTACTTCTTTCAAAATATTTGTTCCGTTAATTGCTGATGGAAACCCTGAATAAACACTCATTAACAACATTATTTCTTTAATTTCTGTTTCTGTAAGTCCAATATTTAGTCCTGCGTTTATGTGAAATTTTAATTGAGGTTGTGCATTTCCTAATGCTGTCAAAGCCGAAATAGTAGCAATTTGTCTATATTTTGGAGCTAAATTGTCTCTCGAAAAAATGTCAGCATAGCCAAATTCGAGTGTTAGTTTTACCAACTCTGGTGAAAAGTCGTTGTAAGCATTTTTTAGTCTGTCAACCTGCAAACTGTCAAGTTTTGTTAATTCTTGTTCGCCTAATTTTAGTCTATCTGTTTTAGTTGTATCAGTTGCAGTTTTTCCGATTTCGTCATTTATTCCGTGTTCTTTTCGCTCTTTCAAAACGTCTTTTAATGCGTTCATTCCATTTATAGAACTTGGAAAACCTGAATAAACAGACATTTGTAAAATCACTTCTTTTACTTCGTTTATGCTACTTCCTGTGTTTAATGCTCCGTTAATATGAACTTTTAGTTGTGGTTGCGCAGTTCCCATTGCTGTCAAAGAAGCAACTACTGCAATTTCTTTTGATTTTAGGTCAAGTCCTTCTCTTGTATAAATATCTCCAAAAGCATATTCAATTATGAATTTTCCTAAATCTGGCGAAACATCTTTCAATCCATTAATTACTTTTTCTCCTGCTTCTCCGTCAATTTCTTTTAATTTTTCCCAACCTGCGTTATATCTGTCTGTGTTTTTCATTTTTGCGTTATTATTCTGTCCGTAACAAAGTTGTCCGAAAAGAGTGAGTAGAATTATATTTAGTGTCGTTATTTTCAATTTTGTAGGGTGTGGTTTTACAATGACCGCCAACGTTTTGGGGCTTGGCGAAGTGGGGGATTAGAAGTACAAATGTTCAAATTAGC
>DYOJ01000858.1 GCA_020720705.1 Acetofilamentum sp. | reverse complement strand
GCGTAAAATGTGTATATTTGCCTCACAAAAATCTCACATTTGCCTCACAAAAATTTTTACCCTATGAATTTAGCAAAAATCATATTAAGAACTGATTACACCAACAAGGACGGCACAAATTCTGTTTATTTGCGTTTGTATATTGACCGCAAAAAAAAGGATTTTTCACTAAAAATAAATGTAGTGCCGGAATTGTGGAATGAAAAAACAAGCCGTGTTAAGCCGAAACATTCACACGCTATTACAATAAACTTACTGATTGATAAAAATTTGAATAAAGCAAATGAAATTATCATGCAATCAAATCTGTTTAATACGGTTCTGACTTTTGAGCAATTTGAGCGTGATTTTATCAATACCGGAAACAAAAAAGACTTTATTCTGTATGCCGAAACTTACATAAACGATAACAAACACCGATACGCAAAGGAAACTTACAAAGCATATCAAAGCAGAATAAACAACATAAAAGAATATACTAAAACGCTGACTATCAAAGAATGTAATACAGAAAAATTCCTTTTGGAATATGAAAAATACATGATTGAAACAAAGCAAAAGGCAATAAATTCGATTTACAAAGAATTGACATTTATCAAAACGATTTTGAATGTAGCGCAACAAAACGGACTGATAGAAAAAAACATCTTTGAAAACTATAAACGCAAAACGGTTGAAACACACCGCGAACATTTATCGGCATCGGAGCTTACAAGTTTAGAAAACTTATTGAATAGCAATACATTAAAAGCATCGGAGATGCGTGTGCTGGAATATTTTTTGTTTTCGTGTTACACCGGTTTACGCTTTGGAGATGTTAAAGATTTGAAATACAAAAACATAATACTAAAAGATGTTGAGCAAAACGGCAAGGTTGTGCAACGTGAATTTTTGAGCGTATTAATGCACAAAACGAAAAACACAACCGGACGCACTGTTGAAATACCTTTGATACAAAAAGCTAAAACTATAATCGGAACCGGACTGCCGGAACAAAAAATATTTAATGCAATAACGGCACAACCGACAAACCGATATGTAAAGGAAATTATTAAACATGCCGGTATTACCAAAGAAATATCATACCATTGCTCAAGGCACAC
>DYOJ01000857.1 GCA_020720705.1 Acetofilamentum sp. | reverse complement strand
CTAACAGATAGTACAGATGTTAAGCAATACATAAAAAGGATGTTAAGCCGTGACGAAATGCTTAAAAGCAACTGGGGTACAATTTGTACCCTAGTTGAAATGGAAGCCGCGGATGGCAAAAGACGAAAGATACAAGCTTCCGATACGAAAGGACTTTTGAGGATTATTCAATCTATTCCATCTCCAAAAGCAGAGCCGTTTAAACTTTGGTTAGCGCAAGTTGGATCAGACAGATTAGATGAAATCGAAAACCCTGAATTGGCAACACAGCGGACAAGAGAACTTTACAAACTGAAAGGCTATCCAGACGACTGGATTGAAAAGCGTATGCGGAGCATTGCAATACGTGAGGAATTAACGGAAGAATGGAAAAACAGAGGTGTAAAGGAGCAAATAGAATATTCAATACTCACTGCCGAAATTTCAAAAGCAACTTTCGGTTTGACACCTTCTCAATACAAAAAAATTAAAGGACTGAAAAGCCAAAACCTGCGTGATCACATGACTGACCTTGAATTAATTTTTTCAATGCTCGGTGAAGCTTCGACAACTGAAATAGTAAAAACACAGAATCCGAAGGGATTTATACAAAATCAAAAAGCAGCTAAACAAGGTGGTTCAGTTGCAGGTAACGCAAGGAGAGAACTTGAAAGCAGGACAGGTAAAAAAGTTGTATCAACGGACAATTATTTGCCAGAAGGAAAGAAAAACAAAGAGCTTAAAAAAGGAAAAAAATAGCCAAGCACAGGTTTAAGCACATTTGCAATTCGCACAAGTCCGCGCACAGACCCAAAATTGCAAAAGAGCTTCCACCTCTACCACCAGAGAAAAATTATTTTTTAAAATCTCCTCCCTTCTAAAAAATTTTAAAAACGCAATCACACAGCCCAACGACAGACAACAACGCAACTTGACAATGACTGCAAAACTCAATACTGACAATAGCTGCAAGACACGGACGACAAGAACGCCAGCCTGTAACAGCACCTACAAGAAATTGGAGGTTCAGTGGTTAAATCAAGCCTTGTGCTTCGTATCAAGTTCGGTGCAGGCAGACAGTTTTGTGCTCCGAAATCGCCAACTTCTTGTAGCTGCAAAACGTTA
>DYOJ01000169.1 GCA_020720705.1 Acetofilamentum sp. | reverse complement strand
ATGAAGGTTTTGATTTTCAATAAATGTTGCTACTTTTGTGTGTTTGTATTCAAAACCTTCAAATACAAATTCTGTAGAAAACTCATATTTTGAACACCAATTCGTTAGAAATAAAATTCAAAAACACCATAAAACACGAGTTCAGAATCAGATATTAGATGAATATCAGATATTTACAAAATACTGAAATTGAGTACGACCGTTGGGACAAATGTATTGACATGTCTCACAACGGGACGGTAATAGCTTATGCGTGGTATCTGGATATTATACATCCGGCATGGTCAGCCTTAGTTTCTGACGATTATCAGGCGGTAATGCCGCTACCGGCTTATGTTCGATTGCGCTCAAAATTTATTCAAGCACCTATTTTTTGGGAAGAAAGTTCCGTGTATGCGATTGAAATACCCGATGCCGAGTTGTATCAAAAATTTACTACACTTTTGTTTAAGTTATTTAAAATTGCACTCCTGAAAACCGACCTTCCGATTCCGAAAGATAAACACTTTGAAATCAGAAAACTAAGCATCCAACAAATAGATTTGATACGTCCGTACAAATATGTTCACAACCAATTAAAGCCGGAAATCAAAGACATTATTTTGCAAAATGTAGAATCCTTTTTTTTTAGGACAGACCTGATACCAAGTGAGCTGCTTCGAGCCATAGACCGAGATGCGACTGAAATTGATGTTACCAAACAAGGGCAATTACGCCGAATTGCCGGCGCACTTTTACAACGAAGACGTTTGCAAATAACAGGCGCTTATGACAAAACAAACGATTTGGCAGCAGCCGTTTGCATTGGAAATTCACACGGCAAATCGCGCATTTTTTTTGCTTGGCAACGCAAGGACGTGATACCGTTAAATCCGTTTTTCGGATTGTTAGATTCAATTTTACAACAAAACAGCTTACAACCGGTTACACTTCAACTTGCAGACAGTGAAAACACCATCAGTTACGATATCGGAGCAGAATTCGGTGCGGTTGATTATGTGTATTCGCAAATCCGAAGTAAACAGAACACGTTGATTTCCAAAATATTGAGCTGGGTATAAAAAAACGCCTAATCCCAAATCTTTGAAATCAAGCGTTTTTTTACTTTATACTATTTTGCACTTGCAAAACGTTCTTGTGCTGACTTTTCCGAAGCCAATTGTATTTTGGTAAACTCTGCAGTATCTTTCTTAAAATCAGGGTCATCTTTATTCTCAAGCTTGGACAAATCAGTCTTTTCGTCGTCTTGAGGTTTTTCTCGCAGCCATGCACGAATAATTTTTCCGTCGTTAAAATACACTCGAGATTCTCGATACAAAATGTCCATAAAAGTCGAACATGAGTACGTAAAAATCAATTTTCCGCCGTCGTAATAGTAGGTTGTTTCAAATAAATATCCTTCTTCCCCACCCTCTTCAAGCAATTTTTTAAGTTCGTTATTTTTTGAATATGCCGTATAATTTGACATATCGTAATACATTTCCGGATTCGGATTTCGATAATCTCGTTTTTCGACAGTTAGTGATTTTCCGGCACTTTCAATTTCCTGAAATATTTTACGAATAGCATTAACCTGTTCTTCAACGGTTTCGTTTTTCGGACTGTCTGTTTTTGAAGAGGATTTTATGTCACTTTCGTTCTTTGAAATACTATCGGCATCGCCGCTGTTTTTCGATTCACCACACGAATAAAAAATGGTAAGCGCTACACTCAAAATTGTTGCAAAAAATATTTGTTTCATAAAAAAGGGATTATAAATTTACTGCAAAAATAGTTTTTACTCTTATTTTACAAAAATAATTCAACGGTTTTTCTCTCAATACTTCGTAAGATTTTAGAATTTAGATTTTAGACATTAGACTCAAATAGCGTAATCTCAATCGTTAAAATCATTTTCTAATTTGAGAAATTTTGTTTTCTAATTTACAATAAATCAATATTATGAATAAAGAATCAGTATCCACTCATTGTAGTATGCTAAATTTAGCTTTGTCAAAGTTAAACTAATTGATATGTTGTTAATATTCAATATTTTACGATTTTGAAAACAGAACTTTGACAAAGCTCTGCCATACCTTTTTGAGTGGATACAAGAATTGTCATAAACTGCGCTATAAAAATTATATTCAAGAACTTAACAGAATGTAAATCAAACAAGTGATACATATTTTTCCGGTTTATCAAATTTTAAAATACGACAATCGGAAATAAGTCGAAATTCAAAGTAGCACAAGTACCTTACAATCAAATATCTGTAAAAAATTTAAACCCTCAACTTTAAACCGGAAACGGTATCGAAGGGAAAGAGATTCAAATTACAACATAATCTGCATGAATTTACTGACCTCAAAAAAAAAATATATTTTTGCAAAAAAAAAAATCATGCACAAACGCAAAGTAAAAATATCAATCGTAATCTCCTTAATCCTATTGCTTATAGGCATCGGCGGGGTATTTGCCTACAAAATGTATGCACAAATTTACAGAGGAAACATCAAAACCGAAGGGTCGCTCTATATCCGAACCGGAGCCGATTACCGCGAAGTTATGGATTCCTTGATTTCAGGAGATTTTTTGGAAGATACGATTTCTTTTCTAACAACTGCCGGTTTGAAAAATTTTGGCGATAAAATATATCCGGGTCGCTATAAAATTACAAAAACCATGACCAACGCCGAGCTTGTCAATAAACTTCAAAACGGGATGCAAGACCCTGTACGAGTGATTTTTAACAGCGTTCGTACCAAAGCGGCATTTGCCGGTAAGATTGCACCAAAAATAGAAGCCGATTCAAGTTCAATTCTTGCAGTTTTGAATGACGAGGCATACTGCGCAGGCATAGGATTTGACACGGCAAATATTATCGGACTGTTTTTGCCGGACACCTACGAAATGTATTGGAACACAAGCGCTAAAGAATTTGTGGAACGCATGGGAAAGGAATATTCTAAATTTTGGACAGACAGCCGAAAATCTCTCGCAGACAGCCTCAAACTTACCCCAAAGGAAGTTACCGTTTTGGCATCGGTTGTTCAAGCTGAGCAATTGGCTTTGCCGGGTGAACGTGCGACTATTGCAGGCTTGTATATCAATAGGTTAAGAATAAACATGCCGCTACAATCCGACCCGACTTTGATATTTGCCTCAGGTGATTTTACTAAAAAACGGGTTTTAGATAAAGATAAAGAAGTCGTTTCGCCGTACAATACATACAAACACACCGGTTTGCCGCCCGGTCCGATTTTAATGCCCGATAAATCCTCCATTGATGCCGTGCTTAATTACGAAAGGCACGACTATTTCTATATGTGTGCCAAAGAAGATTTTTCCGGTTATCATAATTTTGCAAACACCCTCACGCAACATCTGCAGTATGCGCGACTGTATCAGGAAGCATTAAACAAAGCTAAGATATACAAATAGTTACGCAATTTTATACTGTTCACGGTTTATAGTTTACTGTTTACAGTTACTCATTTGATTAAAATTCAGCATATTGACTGATTATTAAAGTTAATGTTTTACCCGTTTTTTAGTATAACAATTTATTTTCCTTCGCGCCGCAACACTACGCCAACGGTGTAGAGCAGGATTTTTATGTCAAGATAAAACGACATATTTTCAACGTAATAAATGTCATAATTGAGTTGCTCCAACATTTGCTCTAAATTTTCGGTGTATCCGTATTTCACTGCTCCCCAAGATGTTATACCGGGACGAGCACGGAACAGTTGCGCATAATGCGGAGCATGTTTCATAATTTTGTCTATATAAAACCTGCGTTCCGGACGTGGTCCCACAACCGACATCTCTCCTTTCAACACGTTGATAAATTGCGGAATTTCATCAATCCGATATTTTCTTAAAATTCGTCCTATTCTTGTAATACGAGGGTCGTTTGCAGACGAAAGTTGCGGTCCGTTTAACTCTGCGTTCGGTATCATTGTTCTGAATTTGAATATCTTAAAGGGTTTTTCGGAACGTCCGATTCGCTCCTGTGTGTAAAACACCCCGCCTTTTGAACCGAATTTTAAAAGTATCGCAACAGAAACAGTCAAAGGCAATGAAATTATAAGTGCTGATAATGAAAATGTTATATCAAAAATCCGTTTCAAATTTGCCTGAAACTCTGACAAAGCCGGTTGTGAGATAATTATCAAAGGTGTTCCGAGAAAAAAAGACATTCTGACCTTACCGGTAAGAATATCATACAAAGACGGTATCACTTTTACTATTAAATTCGGAAACGATAACAGGTCAATAATTTTGCCAACTTCTTGATAATGAGACGATTCAATCGCAATTAGCACCTCTTCAATCTGATGTATTTTAATCAATTGAGGCGCATCTGTCAAACTGCCCAAATGGGGTAAATACTCTGACAATTCGTATTTTTCTGAATCTTGGATATTTAAAAAACCTATAAATCTGTAACCGTGAGTTTTGTCGTTCGCAAGAATGGATTGATACAATTGTAAAGCTCTGGTGTTTCCGCCGACAATCAGTGTGTTAAACCCCGTTACCCCTTTGGAAATTCGGACTTTGGCAAGGTGAGTTTGAACAAACCTGAAACTCCAAGTCAGCAAAAAATGTGTCCCGAACAGTCCAAAGAATAAGTAGTAATAAGACTTGTAGGACATTACGGCATCGTCCAAAATTAAACCGAAAAAAATGACAAGATTACCTTGCAAACTCACGGCAAAGGTTTGGGCAAATTCTTTTAATCTTGATTTTCGGAAGACCTCGCCATAATACCCCGTAAGCGCATAGAACGCAAGCCACAACAGCGGGATGCCGATTAGTGCTCCGATATATCTACCATTGGTTTCGATAAAAAAACCGCTCAAATCTTCCGGATGCGAAATATAATACACCCTGTAGTTTACAAACAGAAACCAAGCTGCTGTTGCTGTTAAATAATCAGTCAACAAATATTGTAAAGTTCGGATTCGTTTTTTCACGGGAGAGATGAGATGTCTAAAATTTGAAAAAAATAATAAATTCAAACACAAAAGTATTAACTTTACGCAAAATTTCGCTAAAAATGTTGAGAGAATACAAAGATTCTTTACGGTGTCAGGGTATGAGGCGTGAACTTATTGAAAATCTGCGCATTAAAGGAATACGCTCGGAATCGGTTCTTAATTCCATGCTAAAAATCCCGCGACATTATTTTCTTCCGTCCGGCATGGAGGTGAGGGCTTATGAAGACAATGCTTTCCCGATAGCTGCCGACCAAACCATTTCTCAACCCTACACGGTGGCATTTCAAACAGAACTACTTGATGTTCAAAAATTTGAGAAAATTCTTGAAATCGGAACAGGCAGTGGCTATCAAACCTCTGTTTTGTGCGAACTTGGCGCAAAAGTATTCAGTATTGAGCGTCAACAAGAACTGTTTAAACCTACCCGTATTTTTTTACACCGTTTAGGATATTCTCCAAATTGCTATCTCGGAGACGGTTATGAAGGCTTGCCTGCTTATGCACCCTTTGATAAAATTTTGATAACTGCCGGTGCTGAACAAATACCTGAGAAACTGGTACAACAACTCAAAATCGGAGGTGTTTTGGTAGCTCCGATTGGGCCAAGAGATGTGCAAGTCATGGTTCGATTGAAAAAAAAATCGGAAACAGAAACGAAAATCGAAAAATTTGGTAATTTTGTATTTGTTCCC
>DYOJ01000856.1 GCA_020720705.1 Acetofilamentum sp. | reverse complement strand
CAGTTGCACAAAAAGCTACAGATAACAGTTCCGGAGGTGATGACAAAAAAATAACCGCTGAAAAAAAGAAAAAAACCATGCTTTACATCGGAATCGGTGCAGGCGTAATTGTTGTAGCAGTTGTATTATTCTTTGTTTTAAGAAAGAAATAAGCATTTATACAACTCTTAATTCATAACTCTTAATTCATAACTCAAATGAAACCGATATATTGGATATTGATAATCGTTTTAATTCTCGGACTTGCCGGCGGCGGTTTTTGGTTTTATACAAAAAATCAAAAAAAGAAACCCGGCACCGGCTTAGACAAATCCGATAAAAAGGATTCAAAACCTGACGGCGGCGGACAAACAGGAACGGAAACTGTAAGGCAGTTACAGCAAAGGCTTAACTTGCTTTTGCCGGACACACACCCGAAATTAGAAGTTGATGGTATTTACGGTAAAAAAACACAAGCCGCTGAAAAGTTGGTTTTAGAAATGCAAAAAGGCGGCGGTTTCCGTGCTACGGATAAAACCGTAACGACACCACAAGGAACTGTAACTATCAATACAAACAGCGTCATAGACACGGTAAAAGGTTTAGCTGAAGTTGCCGTAAAAACAAATCCGCTGTATCAAGCGGGTAAGTTTATAACAGACTTATTCTAAAGTATGAATCCAAAATTAGTCAAATATATTGCCTTCGGTATCGGCGGGCTTGTCGTAGTCATACTTTTGGTGTGGCTTGTCAGCTCCGTAGTTAAATCGCTCAAAAAAAGTGATTTAGAAAAGGATTTGAAACGCGAAATTGACGAAAAAAATTTAAGTTTTGATGAATCCAAATACCAACAAATGGCAAGTGCTTTGCTAATTGCAATGGAAAATATGACTACCGATGAAGATACAATTTATCGCACACTTTCCGAGCTAAAAACCGCAGACGATTGGAAACAATTACAATTGGTTTTTGGTGAAAAAAACGGTAAAAACTTAATTTCATACCTTATAGATGATTTGGATAATTCCGAAATTAAAAAGGTAAACACAATTTTATCAAAATTTAACCAAAGTATTTGAGTAACATTTTGATTTTCAAATTACAAATTACAATTTCACATGAAAAC
>DYOJ01000855.1 GCA_020720705.1 Acetofilamentum sp. | reverse complement strand
GAAATACTTACATCTTTATTCGGCGACACTTCAAAAGGTGTTGATTTAAAGAATATTACACAGCCTGCACTATCCAGAATTGCAAGCCAAAAACGAAATACAATCGTTTATTACAAAGAGTATAAAACGGATGCTCAACCGTTTGTAGAACAATACTTTAAAGCGGGTTACGATTGTGTAAGCCGAACAATCAGCGAAAGCGGAACCGGCACAAAAACCAAATCATTTACAATTGAAAGCGCGGGTTTATTAGATGCAAATTTTTTGCCGACAAATGAAGAAGCTGTTTTTACCCGTATGATAATTTTAGACTTTGAAAATCACAACTTTACAGACACGCAAAAAGATGCGTTTCGTTTACTTTTGCAGCACAAAGAAAACGGACTTTCACAAATTACACGCGAAATTTTTAAACACCGTGAATTGTTTGAATCAAACTTTAAAGAAGTGTTTTACAGCGTTTTAGACGAACTTAAAGCGGGTAAAATGAACGGATTTAAAGACCGCGAGCGTGCTTTTAAACATGTCGCCCTAATTTTAACACCGTTTCATATTCTAAACAGCGTTTTGAAATTTCCGTTCGATATTGATACACTTGAAAATATTATGGTTGCACATGCACAAGCGCAATACGAAAAACTGACTGAATTTAAGAGTATTTCAGTATTTTGGCAATCGTTATCATACTTCAAATCTGAAAACAAAGTCAAAGAATACGGCGACACGTACGCCAAAGACAAGGCTCATTATTACAAAGATACCAACGCATCAAACAAAAGCGGCGTACTATACATAAAATCCACAAAATTAAGCGATTTACACGCTTATTATGTGTCGTATTGCAAACAAAAATCAATTCCTTATGATAGTTTTTCCGAACTAAAGAGCAAACTTTTATCGGAGGCATACAAACCGTTCTTAAAAAACAAGGCAGATAAGAAAAATATACACAATAATTATCGTTTGGGAAGTTCGTATGCCTTTGAATATGAAGTAAATGCACGCGATAACAGCCTGATTTTTGACGGTTTTGAGGTTGAACTGTAAAGTAAGTTAAAGTCTAATATATTACTACACGCTTTTTTCTTAGGATTAAAGCGTTTTTT
>DYOJ01000168.1 GCA_020720705.1 Acetofilamentum sp. | reverse complement strand
AAAAACGCCTCATACAGGTTTTGCGTCTTGTCTCATTCCATCTAAAATGAAACCGACCGAAGAATTGGTTCTTCGGTCGGTTATGTCATTGTAATATTAGATTTCAGACATCAGATTTCAGAAAACAGACACTAAAATATTGTGAATCTATATTTTAGAAGTCAATTATGAAATATTTATTGTTCGGTCTAATATTAATTATTTATTCAACAAAATCTGAAAAAATTGCAGTATTGGTTTTCAGTATTGGATTTGTTTCGTTCTTTTGAATTTCGATTACATTTCCGACTGATTTTGGGTCATCAAAAGGTTTTTCATTTGGCTCTAACGCTATTCCGGGTGCTATGACAAGCGCAACTATTGACATTAGTTTAACAAGTATGTTCAAAGAGGGACCGGAGGTATCTTTGAGTGGATCGCCGACGGTATCCCCAACAACTGTAGCTTTGTGAATTTCAGAGCCTTTACCATAGGTTGAATCATCAATTGTTATTCCTTGTTCAACCATTTTCTTTGCATTATCCCAAGCTCCGCCTGCATTGGATTGGAATATTGCCATCAGGATGCCCGAAGAGGTTACACCTGCGAGTAATCCGCCGAGCATTTCGGCTCCGCCTATAAATCCGATTAGTGCCGGGACGAGTAATGCAAGCACACCGGGCATGACCATTTCTTTAAGTGCTGATTTTGTTGAGATATCAACACATTTATCATATTCGGGGGCATCTTCAGCCAATGCAATAATTGCTTTCTCTTCGGGTGTTGCTCTATCTATGTTACCGTCATATTTTTTTAAGATATCAAGGGCGTTCTTCAAAGCCGGTATTGTTGTAAATTGTCGGCGTACTTCGTCAATCATTTTACTTGCGGCACGACCGACCGCACCCATTGCCATAGCAGAGAACAACATGGGTATCATTGCGCCAACGAACAGTCCGGCAATAATAGTCGGATTAGCCAAATCTATAGACTTGAGGTTTGCTTGTTGCATATATGCTGTAAACAAGGCTAATGCCGTTAAAGCTGCTGAGCCTATAGCAAAACCTTTACCGATAGCTGCGGTTGTGTTTCCGACAGCATCAAGTTTGTCTGTACGTTCACGTACTTCGTGGGGGAGTTCTGACATTTCTGCAATACCACCTGCGTTATCGGCAATCGGGCCATAAGCGTCTATGGCTAATTGTATTCCGGTATTTGCCAACATTCCCACTGCAGCAATGGCGATACCATATAAACCGGCATAATGATATGCTCCGATAATTGCGGCTGCGATAATAATTATGGGGAAAGCTGTTGATTTCATACCAACTTCAAGTCCACCAATAATATTGGTTGCTGAACCTGTTCTGGATTTTTCGACAATTGACCAGACAGGGCGTTTCCCGGTTCCTGTATAATACTCTGTAATTTTGCCGATAGCATAACCGGCACCAAGCCCGAACAGTGTGGCAGTATAAATTCCGTTTGCCCAAAAATCGGTTGAGATTCCGTCAGAAACGACCGTCCATTTTTCGGGAAGAAGTGCGTGAATTACAAAATACGAACTGACAATCATTAGTATTGAAGAAACAAATTCACCTCTGTTTAAGCCTTTTTGCGGATTTTCGCCATCTTTTACAGTTACAAAGAATGTCCCTATTATAGAAATTATTATTCCGGCGGCTGCAAGTGCGAGCGGCAAAATTACGGGTCCAAGCTTAAAACCGCCGCTGATTGATTCAGCACCCATCCATGCAGCACCGATAACCATAGTCGCAACTATTGAACCGACATAAGATTCGAATAAATCCGCTCCCATTCCGGCAACATCGCCTACGTTATCGCCCACGTTATCAGCAATTGTAGCAGGATTCAGCGGATGGTCTTCGGGAATTCCGCTTTCAACTTTCCCGACTAAATCGGCTCCGACATCGGCAGCTTTGGTATAAATTCCTCCTCCTACACGCGCAAACAATGCGATTGAAGATGCTCCGAGAGAAAATCCGGAGATTACGTTTAGAACTTCGCTTATTCCGCCGATAAATCCGAGTGCATTGTAAATTACAAACAGAGTTCCTAATCCGATAACACCGAGCGATACAACGCCAAGTCCCATAACTGACCCTCCGGCAAAAGCTATTTTCAAAGCAGAGTTTAATGAATTTTGGGCTGCATTTGTTGTTCTTACGTTTGCTTTAACAGCTATACGCATACCCAAAAAACCAGCTAAAGCGGACAATACAGCACCGACTATAAACGATACTGCAACATATCCGTTTGAACTCTCTTCTGCCTGTCCTTTAAAAAACAGAAGAACAGCAACTGCGAGGACGAATACTGCAAGTATTTTATACTCAGCTTTAAGAAAAGCCATTGCGCCGTCTGCGATGTATTTTGCAATTTTTTGCATACGTGCATTTCCGCTCTCTTGGCTTTTTACCCACGCAGACCGCCAGAATGTAAAGAACAAGCCCAGAATACCTGCTCCGATTAAAATAAATATTAAATTTTCCATTGTGATTGTATTTAATTAAAGGGGTTTATTTCAATTCTTCTTTTAACATTAAACAGAAAACGGAAATTGACAAATTAAAACAGTATTAACTAAAAAAGTGTAATTCACTGAAAATAAGGGCATTCTTAAAATAATTGATTTTTCTTCACTGTATTCCTATAAATAATATCAAAATATTTGTTTGATTATTTTCGGATGCTAAAAGTAAAGTATTTTTACGGAATAAAAAAATGTTTAAAGTCATAAATTATTGAATCTATGAATTTATAAGTTTTACAATCTGAACAGGATAAGCAAAATGGATTCCGGCTTCGGTGAAGCGTTTGATTATTTCCAAATTGATTTGGGTTTGAACTTCCAAAAAATTATTTTCCAATTCGATATAGTATATAAAGGTGATACCGAGATGAGAATTGCCGAATGTATCGAAACCTGCGTAACAAATTTCCGTTGTTTTTGCATTTTCGGAATTAATGGTTTTAAGTATTTCGATAGCTTTCTCAATCAAACTCGGATGGGTTTCATAAGCAAGTCCGATACTTAAAGTGATTTTTCGCGAAGGTTCGGAACTGATATTTTCAATGAAACTCTCGGTAAATTCTTTATTCGGAATAACAATCAGTCGTCCTTCCAATGTGCGCAGGCGAGTACTTCGCATACCGATATTTACAACATATCCGTCAAAATCTCCGATTCTGATACGGTCTCCGATTTTAAATGGTTTATCTAAAAAAATGGTAAAACCTCCGAAAAGGTTGGAAACCGAATCTTTTGCAGCCATAGCAAGTGCCAAGCCTCCCAGCCCAAGCCCCGCTATCAGTGTAGCAACATCGTACCCGGCATTGTTCAGTCCGACAACTATTGCGACCACCCAAACAGCAACTTTGATAGATTTACGTATAATGGGCAAAAGTTGGTCATCAAGATTTCCTTCAGTTTTTTCAACAAAAGGCGTTAAATACTTTAATATCAAAGAATCGGTTACTCGAATAATGAGCCATGCAATGTCAAAGATGATTGCAACATAAAAAACTTTTGAAAAAAAATGATCCAGCTCCGGAGACACATACAGCGAATCCAAGGCATACCAAAATCCGCCGATAACGATTGCCATAACAACAGGCTCTTCAAGCATATCTACGAGGATATCGTCGAACTTATTTTTGGTTTTTGAAGTAAATTTATGCAAAATATTGAAGGACAACCAATACAATATTTTTGAAATAACAAATGCCCCGATAATTATCAGCATAGCAACGCTCCAATCTGCAATTGTATTTCCGTAGAAGTTTTTGTCGAATAAATCACCCATTTAAAAAAAAATTGAACTGCAAAGTTATTAAAACAGATTTTGATATAAAAATAGATTTTTTCATTTATTTTTGCTAAAAATAAAATCGTAATAATATGAAACGTATAATGTTAATCGGTTTACTAACTATTTTGGGGGTAAATCTTTCCGCACAACGACAGAAGCAAGTGATTAAATGGTTCAGCATAGCACCAAAAGTGTATATCGGAAACTCTGTTTTTTTGAACTCGGATATTATGGGTGATAAAAATATAAGCCCCGATTACCTTACGCTCGGATACGGATACGGCGGTAAATTTACATACTCACTCGGACAAGAGCACCACTTTGGATTGGAATATATGCTAAGTTCTTTCGGGCAAAAGTACAGTATGCGTGCAAGCACAGACGACACACCTTACACAAAAACACTTGCCATGACCGGGGTCGAACTTGCGCCATATTACAGATACAGAGGCATGCAAGGCGGATTTGTGGATGCCGGTTTCAAGTTTACAATACTCAAAACTGCAGAGGTTAGCAACGCCGGCGTGCTGCAAACACAGTGGCAAGGCGATGTTTTGGACAAGTACAGTCCAAAATTCACCTCTTTGCTTTTCGGTGTCGGCATGTCGTTTCAATTACATGACCGAATAGACCTCAACGCCGGAGTACGATTTGCATACTCAATTTCAGACATCACCCCCGACGATTTTAACGTAACAGACGACTTGGTTTACCGTCCGAGTTATTTGGCTGAGGCAGAAACCAATCCGCTTTCGGCAAATCTTTTCTTGGAATTGAATTATTATTTCGCATTTTACGGCGATGCCAAATGCGGGCGCGGACGCTTGATGTTCTTTCAGTAGGGCTCATGAATAATTAACTGTATCAAACTGATTTTTAATGTCTTCAATAAATACAATTAAAGCTCCGATACAAGACGAACTTAAGAAATTCGAGCCTTTTTTTAAAAAAAGTATGAAGAGTTCTGTTCCTTTGTTGGACATCGTTACAAATTATATTATCAAGCGAAAAGGCAAACAAATGCGCCCGATGCTTGTTTTTTTGGCGGCAAAGCTTAACGGCAACGGCACAACCCCCGAAAGGGCATATATTGCCGCCGGACTGATTGAACTGTTGCACACGGCATCGCTGGTACACGACGATGTGGTTGATAATTCAGCATATAGACGCGGTTTTTTTTCAATAAACGCATTGTGGAAATCCAAAATAGCTGTTCTGGTCGGCGATTATCTGCTTTCAAAAGGATTGCTGCTTTCGGTACAACACAAGGAATACGACATGCTGGAAATAACCTCCGAAGCCGTGCGCGAAATGGCTGAGGGTGAGTTATTGCAAATCGAAAAAGCAAGAAAATTAGACATCACCGAAGAGGTATATTTCGATATTATCTACAAAAAAACGGCAACACTTATTGCCGCATGTACCGCTATGGGTGCAAAAGCTGCCGGAGCCGAACCTGATATTGTTGAAAAAATGAAGCTTTTCGGGCGCTATGCAGGAATTGCGTTTCAAATTAAAGATGATTTATTTGACTACGACCAAGCGAACAATACCGGGAAACCCAGCGGAAACGATATTCAGGAAAAAAAAATGACCTTGCCGCTTATTCACGCTCTAAACAACTCCAACCGTTCCGAACGCAGAAAAATAATGTCGTTTATTCGAGAAAGTAAAAAAAGTAAAAAAAAATTAGCAGAAGCTATTGATTTTGTGAGAAAAAAAGGAGGTATTGAATATGCTGCCGCTCGAATGAACGAATACAAACAAAAAGCCATAAGGATTTTGGACGACTATCCCGATTCTCCTGTAAAACACAGTTTGACAGAAATGTTGCACTATATCACAAATCGGGCGAATTAGTTTTGGAACAAACTTATATTTA
>DYOJ01000854.1 GCA_020720705.1 Acetofilamentum sp. | reverse complement strand
AGTTTATCGGCGCAATGGGATTTGTATGTCCCAAATCAGTTTTCGACCTATTTGTGGAACGAAAATCAGGTGCATTTTTTCAAACCCGACTCGCTGAAACCAACTGAAAACGGTTATATTCAGTATTTTAACCGCAAAATCGGAATGTCGGACGAATGTTGGAATAACCTAATCAATTCCGAAGAATATACTTATATGAAAGAACTCCAAGACTTTCGCATTCCCGATTCTTTGCAAATGCGAAACGATACGGTTTTCTCTAATTTCAATTTATACGGAAATCCAGAAACATTCCTGTTTAAGCCGAAAACAGAAGTTGACGAATCGTGGATAACCAATTCATTAACAATATCTTGCACTGAAAAATATCTTGGCGAAGTGTTCGGAACAGAAGACAGCATCAAAGTTTTTACAATCCAAACCGCACCCTATATCGGACAAACCTTTGAACTCTCAAAATCTTTCGGACTGTTGAAAAATCTGCCTTTTGCCGATTTGGCTTACAACAACACGTATAGTCTTTATTATCAAGAACTTTCGGGATATAAAACCGCAAGCGAAAAAAAAGGCTACAACCAACCCGAATTTTCTGAATATTTCCATTTGAATGTTGGCGATACGCTTTTTTGGGAAGTTTTCTCTATAAGCGATGGTATTACTCAACCTGAGTTAAATTCATATCGAGTCGAAAGTATTACACAAGTTCTTAGATATGAAGATTCAGTAATTTTTGTTAAAAAAGTTTCATCTTACAACGATGACTGGGAACTTGTCAATACCAACTTTATAAATATTGGTTACTACAAACAAATTCAAGATTTTATTTTTCAAACACCAAGTTATAAATATTATTATTTAGAAACAGATTATGGATACGATATCAGAAAAATTATATTAACTTACGTCGATTTCATTGATAATGATACAATTACAACGATTTCAGATAATTGGGGTGAATTCATAATGAATCCGGCAGATTGCATACTAGAATTTATTTATGATTTCGAAGTGTATTCGACCTATTCAACCTATTGCGGACTTCAAAACCACACAATTTCGAGTTGGGGTACCTATTCCGAAACCCTTATCGGCTCCATAATCAACGGCGT